>JAPSIU010000091.1 GCA_031178565.1 Leucobacter sp.
GCGGGGCGCCGTCGGGGTCGCCGTACTGCCAGGCGCGTGTCTGCGCGCCGAGTGTCGGAACGATCAGGGAGGCGGTGGTCACGAACTGATTTTACCCGGGAGGCCTGGCAGCAGCCTGCGATGGGGCTCCCCCGAGAGACCTCCTCCGGCGGGCCGCCTGTGACCGGGGCGGCCGAGGATGTCCCCCGCACTCGATAGCATCGTGGAAGACGAAAGGACCGCTGTGACCGCACAACTCCCGCTCTGGGCCTCCAATCTCGCGGTGTTCGACACCGAGACGACGGGGATCGACACGTCGAGCGCCCGCATCGTGAGCGCGACGGTCGCCCTGCTGGGCGCCGGCGGCGAGGTGGTCGAGCGCTACGACTGGCTGCTGGATCCGAAGATCGAGATTCCCGAGGCCGCGGTGCGGGTGCACGGGATCAGTACCGCCGTCGCCCGATCGAGCGGCATCGACGCCGCCGTCGGCGTGCAGCAGATCGTCACCCGGATCCTCGAGATGATCGAGCGGGGCTTCCCTCTGGTCGCGTACAACGCGCCCTTCGACCTGACGCTGCTGAGCGCGGAGTCCGCGCGCTACGGGGTCCCCTGGCCGGCAGAGCTCTCCCCCGTCATCGATCCGCTCGTTCTCGACAAGCAGTTCGACCGCTACCGCCGGGGCAAGCGCACGCTCGAGGCGGTCGCGGCCCACCACGGGGTCGAACTCGGTGTCGCCCACGACGCGGGGGACGACGCGATCGCCGCCGGCCGCGTGCTGCAGTGCCTCGCCCGGAAGTACGCCGACACCATTCCCGAGGACCTCGACGAGCTCCACCGCGCGCAGGTGGGCTGGGCCCGGGCGCAGGCCGAGAGCTTCCAGGAGTACATGCGCCGCGTGCGCGACCCGGCGTTCATCGCGGACGGGCGATGGCCCGTGCGCTGAACATGCGCAGAGGGGCGGGAGCCCGTAGGCCCCCGCCCCTCTGACAGGGATGGATCGCGCTTAGGCGCCGAAGCCCTTGAAGCGCTGGTTGAACTTCTCGACGCGACCGGCCGAGTCCATGATGCGCTGCTTGCCCGTGTAGAAGGGGTGCGAGGCGCTCGAGATCTCGACGTCGATGACCGGGTAGCTCGCGCCGTCGAGCTCGATCGTCTTCTCGCTGGTCAGCGTGGAGCGGGTGAGGAACGTCTCCCCCGACGCCAGGTCGCGGAACACGATTGCGTTGTACTCGGGGTGGATGTCGGTCTTCATGAGTGTCCTTTATGTCTGGTGGATTGGGTGCGCCCGGCGCACGAAGTCTTGCGGCGTTACCGCACCAAGGTTCTACTTTACAGCATTTGCTTGCCGATTGCTTGCATCACACCCGCGAGGATCCGGGCTCAGGTCCGCGCGACCGCCGAATACCGCCCGCCGATCTCGCTGAGCGCGAAGGGCATGCCGAAGGTGGCCTCCAGATTCTCCGCGGTGAGCGTCTCGGCGATGGGCCCCGCGGCCTGCACCCTGCCGGCCCGCAGCATGAGCACGTGCGTGAAGCCGGGCGGGATCTCCTCGACGTGGTGCGTCACCATGATCATCGCGGGAGAGCTCGGCGACTGGGCGAAACCGGAGAGCATCTGGAGCAGCCGCTCCCGTGCCCCGAGGTCGAGGCTCGCGCTCGGCTCGTCGAGCAGCAGCATCTCGGGGTCCGTCATGACCGCGCGCGCGATCATGGCGCGCTTGCGTTCGCCGTCGCTGAGGGTGCCGAAGGTGTGATCCGTGAAGTCGCCGAGGTCCCACTCCGCGAGGATGCGCTCGGCCTGGCGCACGTCGATGTCGTCGTACTGCTCGTTCCAGCGGCCCTCAACGGCGTAGGCCGCGGTCAGCACGAGGTCCCGCACGGTCTCGTTCGCCGGGATCCGGCGTGCCGAGGCCGAGGAGACGAAGCCGATCCGATTGCGCAGCTCGAAGATGTCGACCTTGCCGAGACGCTTGTCGAGCACGTCGACCGTGCCGGTCGTCGCGTAGTCGTTCGCCGTCGCGAGCTTCATGAGGCTCGTCTTGCCCGCGCCGTTCGGGCCGAGGATGACCCAGCGCTCCGAATCGTCGACCGACCAGTCGATGCCGTCGAGGATCGGGCGGCGGTCGCGCACGTACGTGACATCGGTGAGGCGCAGAACATTGACCATGCGCACAAGCCTAACGAGTGCGGCCCGGACAACGGATGCGGCACGCCAATCGCGCCCTCGCGGAGTGCCTAGGATGGTTCTCATGACCGTCTCCCCCCTCGTTGTGCTCGATTGCGACTCCACGACCATCCAGGACGAGGTGATCGAACTGCTCGCGGACGGCGCCGGCACGCGCGAGCTGGTCGCCGAGGTGACGGAGCGGGCGATGCGGGGCGAACTCGACTTCGCCGAGAGCCTCCGCGAGCGCGTGGCGACCCTGGCCGGCACCCCGGAGACGATCTTCGAGGCGACCTGCCGCAGAGTGCGCCTCTCCCCCGGCATCCGAGAACTCGTCGCCGAGGTGCACGCGCGCGGCGGCCGGGTGGGCGTCGTCTCGGGCGGTTTCCACGAGGTGCTGGACACCCTCGCCGAGGATCTCGGCCTCGACTTCTGGCGGGCCAATCGGCTCGAGGTCGTCGATGGCACCCTCACGGGGCGCACGCTCGGTCCGGTGATCGACGGCGCCGCCAAGGCCGCGGCGCTCGAGGAGTGGTCGGAGCAGACGGGGATCCCGCTGTCGGCGTCGGTGGCGATCGGCGACGGCGCGAACGATCTCCAGATGATGGGCGTCGCCGCGCTCGGGATCGCCTACAACGGGAAGCCGATCGTGCGGGAGCGGGCGGACGCCTCGATCGAGGGCGATCTCGCGCTCGCGATCCCGCTGCTCGACCGCTTGGAATAGCCGACCCCCGGGCCGCCGGATCGGAGGCGGCGCCGAACCGCGGCTAGAAGTTGTTGAGCTTCTCCGTGTCGGCGGGGATTACGCCGTCCGCGAGCAGCGAGGCGCCGAGCCGCTTCAGCGCCGTGAGCGCGACGTTCTGCGGCATGGGCCCGTAGGAGATGCGCGCGATGCCGAGGGCCTCGTACTCCGCCGCCGAGAGTGCGCCGGGGAGCCCGATCACGCTCACGCGACGCTCGCCGATGCCCTCGACGAGCGTATGGGTGTCCTCCGCGTCGAGCACCCCCGGCACGAAGACGCACGTCGCCCCGGCATCGAGATAGGCGCGGCCGCGTTCGATCGCGTCGGCGAGGCTCTCCTCCCGCGGCCGGTCCCCCGCCCTCACGAGCGCGTCGGTGCGCGCGTTGAGCACGAAGGACACGCCCTCCCGCTCCCCCGCCTCGACGGCCGCGCGCATCACGGCGACCGATTCGTCGAGCGGGCGGAGCTGATCCTCGATGTTCGCACCGGAGACGCCGGCGCCGATCGCCCTCC
Organism: Leucobacter sp.; assembly: GCA_031178565.1. Lineage (GTDB taxonomy): Bacteria > Actinomycetota > Actinomycetes > Actinomycetales > Microbacteriaceae > Leucobacter. The sequence goes on from JAPSIU010000091.1 coordinate 3,398, forward strand.
GCACCGTCTCGCCGGCGTCGCCGAATCCGCCGTCGAGGTCAGCCGTGACGGGAAGGTCGGTCGCGGTAGCGATGCGCTCGACGGCGGCGAGCAGAAGATCGAGCGGGATCCGCTCCCCGTCGGGGTAGCCGTGGCTCGCCGCGATGCCGTGCCCGGCGGTCGCGATCGCGCGGGTGCCGGGCAGCTCCGCGACCACGCGCGCGCTCGCGGCGTCCCACACGTTCACGACCCGGAGGATCCCGGGTGCCGCGTAGAGGTCGGAGAGCGTCTGGGCGTCCACCACGACGCGGGTCCTCGAACGGCGGTGCTGCGTGGAAGTCATGCTCCCAGGCTACGCGCGGGACGGTTCGAGCGAAAGGGCGCGAGGAACCGTGCGGATCCGGCCCGGCCTCTCGCGGCCCCTGCTCGCTGCTCGGGGTCCTAGTGGCCCATGCCCAGGCCGCCGTCGACGGGGATCACGGCGCCGGAGATGTAGGCCGCGTCGTCGCCGGCGAGGAAGGAGGCGGCGCCCGCGATCTCGGCGACCCGACCGAAGCGGGCCGCGGGGATCGAGGCGAGGTACTGCTGCTGCTGCTCCTCGGGCAGAGCGGCCGTCATGTCGGTTTCGATGAAACCCGGGGCGATGACGTTGGCCGTGATGTTCCTGGCGCCGAGTTCGCGGGTGAGCGAGCGCGCGAAGCCGACGAGGGCGGCCTTCGACGAGGAGTAGTTGATCTGCCCGGGCGACCCGTACAGTCCGACGACGCTGGAGATGAGGATCACGCGCCCGAAGCGGCCCTTCAGCAAGCCCTTCGCGGCGCGCTTGACCACCCGGAACGTGCCCGTCAGGTTCGTGTCGATGACCGTCGTGAACTCTTCCTCGGTCATGCGCAGCAGGAGCGTGTCGCGGGTGATGCCCGCGTTGGCGACGACGACCTCGACGGGTCCGAGCTGCGCCTCGATCTCCGTGAAGGCGGTGTCGATGGAGGCCGCGTCGGTCATCTCGGCGCGCACCGTGAGCGAGCCCTCTGGTCCCTCGCCGGAGCGGGCGGTGACGGCGACCCGGTGCCCGTCGGCGATCATGCGCTCGGCGATGGCGTAGCCGATTCCGCGGTTGCCGCCGGTCACGAGGACGGTGCGCGAGGTGCTCATGTGGTTCCTTTCGGTTGCGGATTCGGTCCCCAGCTTAGGCGACGGGCGGCGCGGGCTCGCACGAGGCGCACCGTTGTGGGCCGGGCCTCAGCCGAACGGCGTAGGCTGTCGGGGTACGAAGAAGGGGCGCATGGCGAAGAGTTACAGCGTGACGTCGGCCGGGGTGAACCCGGCCGAGGATCGCGCGCACCGTATGCGCATGTACTTCATCGCGATGAGCCTGCGCGTGGTGTGCGTCACGTCGCTGTTCTGGGTGCGCGGCTGGTGGATCCTGCTGGCCGCGGCGGGAGCGGTGTTCCTGCCCTGGTTCGCGGTCATGGTGGGGAACGCGGTCGCTCACGGCGGGGGGCGGGCGCCCGACGCTCCCGAACCGCTCCGGATCGAGGGCGGCGCGGCTGCGGAACCCGAGGAGCCGGAGGGTTCGGCCGCGGACACGCTGCTCGTCGTCGACGTGGATCCGGAGCGGCGATCCTCGGCCTCGCCCCCGAGCGCGGCCTCGCCCCCGAGCTCGGACCCCGAAGACGGACGGGAGCGGTCGGCGTGAGCGGGGTCGTCGCACCGTCGCTGACGCTCGGCGGACGGGCGGAGCGCCGCTTCGAGTGCTCGCGCGCCGGATGCCGCGAGGAGGCGCTCTGGGCGATCCTCTGGCGCAACCCCAAGATCCACACCGAGGATCGCCGCAAGACCTGGCTCGCGTGCGACGAGCACCTCGTCGTGCTCCGCGAATTCCTGGCGGCCCGCAGCTTCCCGCTCGACGTGCTGCCGGTGGGTGAGCTCGATGGCTGAGCGGCGGACGGGCGCACAACCGGAGATCCGCGACCCCGATGCGGGGCAGCCGGGCTGGAGCTTCCTCCGCTCGCCCCGATGGATCGGCTACTTCGCGCTGCTGCTCATCTTCTCGATCGCCTGCGTGCTCCTCGGGAACTGGCAGTTCGATCGTCGCGACGAGGCGAGGGCCGAGATCGAGCGCATCGACAACAACTACGACGCCCCCGCCGTCTCGCTCGCCGAGGAGCTCCCCCGGCTCGAGGGCTTCGACGAGGACGCCCAGAAGTGGCGCACGGTCGAGGTGACGGGCGAGTATCTCGGCGAGCCGTTCCTCGCCCGCAACCGCCCCGGTCCCGGCGGCGTCGGATCCGACCTCATCCAGCCCCTGCGCACGCCGACGGGCGAGGTGTTCTTCGTGGACCGCGGCTGGGTGCCGATCGACGGCGGCGAGGCCGAGCGGGAGGGGCTGCAGGAGGCCGATCTGCCGCGGGTGCCGGAGGGCGAGGTCACGGTGGAGGCCCGGCTGCGCGCGGCCGAACCGGAGATCCCCGGTCGCTCGACCTCGGGTCGCACGGTGGCGAGCATCGAACTCCCCGAGCTTGCGCGGCTCGCCGGCGTCGAGGGCGACGCCTACACGGGCGCCTACGGGATGCTGATCTCGGAGACGCCCGCCGGTGAGCACGGGGTGCTGCCGCCGAAGCCGGAGCGCGACGAGGGGCCGCACCTCTCCTACGCGCTGCAGTGGTACGTGTTCATCCTGATCGCCGCGATCGGCGTGGGGTTCGCCGCGCGGCAGGAGTACCGGAGGCTGAACGCCGGCAGCCGGATCGTGCGGGACCAGGATCGCCGCAGCGCCGAGCGGAGGAAGCGGCGCGGGCCGAGCGACGCGGACGTCGAGGACGCTCTCCTCGACCGCTGACGAGCCCCGCGCTCCCGCTACGCCAGCTCGATGAGCTCCAGGTACTCCTTCGACCAGTGATCCTCGGTCGCGTCGGGCATGATGAGCACTCGCTCGGGGTCGAGCGCCTCGACGGCGCCCTGGTCGTGCGAGACGAGCACGACCGCGCCCGTGAAGTGCGCGAGGGCGTCGAGGATCTCCTCGCGGCTCGCCGGGTCCAGGTTGTTCGTCGGCTCGTCGAGCAGCAGCACGTTCGCGCTCGACACGACGAGCATCGCCAGCGCGAGCCGCGTCTTCTCGCCGCCCGACAGCACCCCCGCCGGCTTGTGCACGTCGTCGCCCGTGAACAGGAAGGACCCGAGCACCCTGCGCGCCTCGGTCTCGGTGAGGTGCCGCGACACGGAGACCATGTTCTGCAGCACGCTGGCCTTGACGTCGAGCGTCTCGTGCTCCTGCGCGTAGTAGCCGACCTTGAGCCCGTGACCCGCGACGATCTCGCCGGTGTCGGGCTCGTCCACCTGGGCGAGCAGTCGGAGCAGCGTCGTCTTGCCCGCGCCGTTGAGGCCGAGGATCACGACCTTCGAACCACGGTCGATCGCGAGATCCACCCCCGCGAAGATCTCGAGGGATCCGTAGGACTTCGACAGTCCCTGCGCCATGAGCGGGGTCTTGCCGCAGGGCGCCGGATCCGGGAAGCGCAGCTTCGCCACGCGATCGGCCTGACGCACCTCCTCGAGGCCCGACAGCATCTTCTCGGCGCGTGCGACCATCTGGTGCGCGGCGGCGGCCTTCGATGCCTTCGCTCCGAAGCGCGCGGCCTGGTCCTTGAGCACCGAAGCCTTCTTCTCGACGTTCGACCGCTCCTTGCGGCGACGCTCCTCGTCGGCGGCGCGCTGGCGCAGGTACAGCTTCCAGCCCATGTTGTAGATGTCGATGACCTGGCGGTTCGCGTCGAGGTAGAAGACGCGGTTCACGGTCTCCCCGACGAGGTCGATGTCGTGGCTGATCACGATCACGCCGCCCTTGTAGGTCTTCAGGAACTCGCGGAGCCACACGATCGAGTCGGCGTCGAGGTGGTTGGTCGGCTCGTCGAGGATCATCGTGTCGGCGTCGGAGAAGAGGATCCGCGCGAGCTCGATGCGGCGTCGCTGGCCACCGGAGAGGGTGCCGAGCGGCTGGTCGAGGATCCGGTCGGGCAGTCCGAGGTTGTGCGAGATCGACGCGGCCTCCGACTCGGCAGCGTAGCCGCCGAGGGCGTGGAAGCGATCAGTCAGGTTCCCGAACCGCTTCATCGCCTTCTCCGCGACGGCGGGATCGTCGGAGGCCATCTCCTCCGTCGCCCTGGCCATGTTCTTGGTGAGCGTGCCGAGGCCCCGGGCGTCGAGGATCCGGTGCCTCGCCAGCTGCTCGGGGTCGCCGCTGCGCGGGTCCTGCGGAAGGAAGCCGAGCTCCCCCGAGACCGTGATGTGCCCCTCCGCGGGCTGCAGCTCGCCGGAGAGGGTGCGCGTGAGCGTGGTCTTGCCCGCGCCGTTGCGTCCGACGAGACCGATCTTGTCGCCCGGGTTCACCCGGAACGTGACGCCCGACATGAGTCGGCGGGCGCCGACATCGATCGCGAGGTCTTCGACGGTAATCATGGTGCAGGGCTCCTTGGACGTGCCGGCTCGGTGTTGCGGGCGCCGAGGTTCTGGCTCAGGGCAACCTTGCTATTCTACCGGCTCTCGGCATCGAGGACGCCGAGAGCGGCTCGATCGCCCCAGAGCACCGTCTCGAGCGCCCCCCTGAGCCGTGCGGCAGGCAGCGCGCTCGCGGGATCGAGGAGCCCGCGCACCGCGGTGCCCTTCCCCTCGCCGGACACGAGCAGCCAGACGCGCTCGGCGCGTCGGAGCTCCGGGAGACTGAGGGTGATGCGTTCGGGCGGGGGCTTCGGGGACTCGCGCACGGGAAGCGCCGCGGGCGTCCCGGGGTCGTCCCGGAGCAGGTCGTCCCGGCCCGGGAACAGTGAGGCGACGTGCCCGTCCTCCCCCACCCCGTTGAGGGCGACGTCGACGCGTTCGACGCGTTCGATCGTCTCGGCGTACTGCTCCGCGGCTGCGTCGAGGGAGAGCCCCGCGTCGGAGGCGGGCATCCGGTGCACGAGCGCGGGGTCCGTCTCCACCGCGCCGAAGAGCGTCTCGTCTGCGAGCCGGTCGTTGCGATCGGCGTGCCCCGACGGCACCCAGCGCTCATCGCCCCAGACGAAGCGGACGCGCCTCCAGTTCACGGAGTCGCGTTCGGGGTGCTCGGCGAGCGCGGCGAGGATGCGGGCCCCCGCGCCGCCCCCGGTGAGCACGAGGCACGGCACCGCGTCCTCCGCCTGCCGGGCTCGGCAGACGCCGAGGATCGCCGTTGCGACGGCGCTCCCCAGCGCGTCGAGATCGTTCACGCGTTCGATGCGCATCACTGCACTCCCTTTCGTCCGTCGAGACCAGGCGTCGAGGCTAGGCGTCGATCTCCGAGCGGTCGCCCGACCACAGCGTGTGGAAGGTGCCCGGCCGGTCGACCCGCTGGTAGGTGTGGGCGCCGAAGAAGTCGCGCTGCCCCTGGATCAGCGCGGCCGGCAGGCGCTCGGCGCGCACGCCGTCGTAGTACGCGAGCGACGACGAGAACGCCGGGGCGGGGATCCCGGTGCTCGCCGCGTGCGCGACGACGCGGCGCCAGGCTTCCTGGCCGCGGGCGAGCGCGTCGGCGAAGTACGGAGCCGCCATGAGGAGCGGCAGCTCGGGCTCGGCCGCGTAGGCTTCGGCGATGCGGTTCAGGAACTGCGCGCGGATGATGCATCCCGCGCGCCAGATCTTCGCGACCGCCCCGAGGTCGATGCGCCAGCCGTACTCGTCGGCGCCGGCCCGGATCTCGTCGAAGCCCTGCGAGTAGGCGACGATCTTCGACGCGTAGAGCGCTTGCCGCACGTCCTCGATGAAGGCGGCCTCGTCGTCGATGTCGAGCGATGCGGCCGGGCCGGGCAGGGCGGAGGCTGCCGTGCGCTGCTCGGCCCGGGAGGAGAGCGAGCGCGCGAAGGTGGCCTCGGCGATCCCGGAGACCGGGACGCCGAGGGCGAGCGCGGTCTGCACGGTCCAGGCGCCGGTGCCCTTGGCGCCGGCCTGGTCGAGGATCACGTCGACGAGGGGCCTCCCCGTTTCCGCGTCCACGTGGGCGAGCACCTCCGCGGTGA
>JAPSIU010000441.1 GCA_031178565.1 Leucobacter sp.
ATGATCGCCGCATCGGCCTCGGCGTCGAGCGAGGCCGTCGCCTCGTCGAGAACGAGGACGCGAGGGCCCCGCAGGAGCGCGCGAGCGATGGCGACACGGGCGCGCTGACCGCCGGAGAGACCGGCCCCGTGCTCGCCGACGTCGGTGTCGAGGCCGCGTGGAAGCCCCGACCGCGCGTCGAGGAGTCCCGCCGAACGCGCGGCCGCCGTGATCCGCTCCTCGGGCGCTTGGGGGTCGCCGAGGACGATGTTCGAGCGAATCGTTCCGCGCAGGAGCGGCGACCCCTGCGGGACCACGGCGATCCGCGCGCGAAGTGCATCGTCCGCGAGAGCACGCAGGTCCACGCCGTCGATCCGCACCGCTCCCCTGTCCGGATCCCACTGCCGCGAGGCAAGCGCCGCTGCCGTCGACTTGCCTGAGCCGGATGCTCCGGTCAACGCGACGATCTCGCCGGGCCGGACGTGGAGGTGGAAGTCCTGCAAGACCGGAGCTCCGGCACCATACGCGAAGCAGACACCGTCGAAGCAGAGTCCTCTCGCGTCTCGGAGCCTCGGGGTCGACGAGAGCTCGTCGGTCACGGCAGGCGGTACCGCGAGCAGGGAGTCGATGCGCGCCGCTGCGGCGGTCAAGGTCCCCGCCCCGCGCAGGAGGTCCGCGATCTGCGCGGCCGGTGCGACGCCCGCCGCGGCGAGCGTGACCGCGAGCGGTATGTCCGCGCGAGGGATTCCCGTGTCCGCGACCACGACGCGCACCGCACAGACGACGGCGATGGCGAGGGTGAGGTGCGCGATCGCGCGCTCCGCCCCGACGCGAGACGCCTCGCGAACGTGCGTGCGGGTGTGCCGGAGCGTCCGTTCCGCGAGACGATCGAGCTGACGCTCGAGTGCCGCGGCCCCTGCGAGTTCGCGAAGGCCTCGGAGCGTGTCGACGAGCTCGGCGCGCAGTGCAGCCGCATCTGCGGCCAGAGCGGCACCATCCCGCCCGGCCCGCCGACGGGTCGCCATCGGCACGACGACGCCGATGAGGAGCGGCGGCATCCAGGCCAGCAGGAGCTGAGGGCTCACCGTGATCGAGACGGCAACGGCCGTCGAGAGCACGAGGACGGCCCCGAGCGCCTGTGCGATCGTGTGCGCGAAGAGCCACTCGAGCGTCTCGATGTCCGCGACCACTGCGGTCGCGAGGTCGCCCGTGCGACGCGGACGGATGCGCGACGGCAGGGCGCGACGGAGCACCCCGAAGACGCGGGAGCGGAGCTCCCCGATCACGCGGTACGCGAGATCGTGAGACACCCAGGATTCGCGCCAGGCGGCGGCCGCCGCCAGCACCGCCAGCAGCACAGCGATCACGGGAGCAGAGGACGGCGGAGGCGAACCGACCGCGGCGAGTCCGGCCATGCGCGCAAGAAGGATCGCGATTCCGAGCACTGCCGCCTGACAGACGACACTCCACAGGATCGCCTCGACGAATCGCCCTCGCCGAACAGCCACGACCGGGAGAAGGCGCAGCAGCGGCCTCATCGGAGCACCGCTCCGCGCGAGGCCGGCACGGCACCGCGGCCACGGGCGGCGACGCGCCCGTCCTCGATCGCGACCCAGTGGTCCGCACGCGCTCCCGTGCTCTCCCGGTGGGTGATGAAGACCACCGTGCGCCAACCCGCTGCCACGGTCGCCACGGCGTCTACGATCCGCCGCTCCGACTCCGCGTCGAGCGCCGAGGTCGCCTCGTCGAGGATGAGCACGGGCGCCGGCGACAGGACCGCACGCGCGATCGCCAGCCGCTGCCGTTGGCCGCCCGACAGCTGTCCGCCGTTCTCGGAGAGGACGGTGTCGTAGCCCTCCGGCAGTCCGGCGATCACGTCGTGCACATCGGCGACCCTCGCGGCCTGCTCCACCTCGGCGTCGGCGGCCGACGGCCGGCAGAGCCGCAGGTTGTCCCGCACCGACCATGCGAAGAGCACGGGGTCCTGCGGCACGACGGCGACGCTCGCGCTGAGTGCGACGCGGTCGAAGTCCCGGATATCGACGCCGCCGATCCTGATGATGCCGGCCTCGGGGACGATGTCGCGCTCCACGAGCCGAGCGAGCGTGCTCTTGCCCGAGCCGGACGGGCCGATCACGGCCAGCGTCTCCGCCGCTTCGACGCGGAGACGGACATCGCGGACGCCGCGACCGGTCGCCGGATAGGTGAAGGACACGTCTTCGAACTCGAGGAGCCCGGTCGGCGCCGGCCGGGGCCGTCTCCCCATGCGGGGCGCCATCGACGAGGACCGCTGCAGTTCATCGAGGCCGTCGACCGCGCTCAGGCCCAGATACCCGGCGTGCCAGCACGCCCCGAGAT
>JAPSIU010000442.1 GCA_031178565.1 Leucobacter sp.
CGCGCTCGTCTCCGTCGTCGGCTCCGCCGCGACCGCCGGCACGACCGGCGCGACCGTCATGCTGACCCTCACGCTGTCGACGCTCGGGCTCCCGCTCGAGGGCGTCGGCCTGCTGCTCGCCGTCGACCCGATCATCGACATGGGCCGCACCGCGGTCAACGTCGCGGGCCAGGCGCTCGTGCCCACGATCGTCGCGAAGCGCGAGGGGATCCTGGACACGGATCTCTACGACGCCCCCCGCATGGGCGTCGCCTTCACCGACGACGAGGCGGAGATCCCGCACGCCGGTCCGTCCTCCGACGAGATCCGGGATCCGGAGCCCGCCCGCGTGTAGCCTCCCGAGACCGTTCGAGGACCCCCGCGCCCGCCCGGCGCGGGGGTCCTCGAGCTTTTCTCGAGAATTTTCCCGGCCGATGTCGATATTGGTGATTCCCATTCGACGTATTCAATGAAAGGGTCGGAAGTGGCCCTCGGATCGAAGGAGAACATCATGAAGTACATGCTCATCATGCGGGACAGCGACGAGGCGTTCGAGGCGTCGAAGGAGGTGCCGTTCGAGGAGATCCTCGAGGCGATGGGGCGCTACAACGAGTCGCTCATCAAAGCCGGAGTCATGGCGGGCGGCGACGGACTCGCACCCGCGGAGGAGGGATTCGTCGTCGACTTCTCGTCAGACCCTCCGCTCGTGACCGACGGCCCCTACGGGGAGACCAAGGAGCTCTTCAACGGCTTCTGGATCCTGGAGGTGTCCTCCAAGGAGGAGGCTGCGGAGTGGGCCAAGCGGTGCCCCCTCGGCCCCGGCAGCAAGCTCGAGGTGCGCAGGATCCCCGGCATCGATGAGTTCCCGCAGGACAACGAGTGGGTGCAGAAGGAGCAGGAGTGGCGCGCCGAGGCCGAGACCAAGGCGGAGCAGCAGAGCTGACCGACGAGTCGGCGCGGCGCACGGTCGCGGCGGTCTGGCGCATCGAATCGGCCCGGATCGTCGCGACCCTCACGCGCGCCGTCGGCGACTTCGAGCTGGCGGAGGATCTCGCGCAGGACGCGCTCGCCGACGCCCTGAGCCAGTGGCCGGAGCAGGGCGTTCCGCAGAACCCGGCCGCGTGGCTCACAGCCGTCGCCAAGCGCAAGGCGGTGGATCACTGGCGGCGGCGCGAACGCCACGACGAGCGGATCGCCCTCATCGCGCAGGATCTCGCTCGGGACCAGGGCTCGGCGGACGACGCCGAGCCCTGGGATCCCGATCGCATCGACGACGAGGTGCTCAGGCTCGTGTTCATCGCCTGCCATCCGGTGCTGGCGCGCGAGGCGCAGGTCGCGCTCACCCTGCGCGTCGTCGGCGGGCTCACGAGCGACGAGATCGCGCGCGCGTTCCTCGCACCCACGTCGACCGTGCAGCAGCGGATCGTGCGCGCGAAGAAGACCCTCTCCGCTGCCAAGGTGCCCTTCGAAGTGCCGGCGCGGGACGAGTTCGCGGGACGGCTGAGCACCGTGCTCGGCGTGCTCTATCTCATCTTCAACGAGGGGCACACGGCGAGCGCGGGAGGCGAGTGGATGCGGCCGGAACTCGCTCGGGAGGCCATCCGGCTCGCACGCGTGCTCGCCGGCCTCGCGCCGAAGGAGCCGGAGATCCTCGGGCTGCTCGCGCTCATGGAGCTGACAGCCGCCCGTTTTCCCGCCCGCGTCGACGCCGACGGGAGGCCCGTGCAGCTCGACAGGCAGGATCGCAGGCGCTGGGACCGGGACGCGATCTCCCGCGGGCGACAGGCGCTCGAGCGCGCCGACGGTCTCGGGCGGGGACGCGGCGCCTACGCGCTGCAGGCCGGGATCGCCGAGTGCCACGCCGTCGCGGCCTCGGTCGAGGACACCGACTGGGAGCGGATCGTACTGCTCTACGAGGCGCTCGGTCGGATCGCACCCTCGCCTGTCGTGGATCTGAACCGAGCCGGAGCGATCGCGATGGCCTCCGGTCCCGAGGCGGCCCTGCCGATCCTGGACGAGCTCGCCGCCTCGGACCACCTCCGCGGCTATCACCTGCTCCCGGCGACCCGGGGCGAGCTGCTCCGGCGACTCGGACGCGAGGCCGAGGCGCGGCAGGCGTTCGCCTCGGCTGCGAGCCTCGCCCGCAACGAACGCGAGCGGAAGCTGCTCGTGGCCAAGGCCGCGGGGAGCGCCGGCTGAGCGCGGCCGGGGTCGGGTCGGTTCGGGCGTCCCGGCTCTGGCGTCGGCCGGCCCGGCTGCCCGGCTCTGGCGACCCCAACCCCGGCCCCAACCCCAGCCCCAACCCCCGAAGAGTTGGCGCGAAGTGCGGCCTCCCGGCGTTGAGGCCGCAC
>JAPSIU010000092.1 GCA_031178565.1 Leucobacter sp.
CTGCGACTGGAGAGCCTACGACGCCGTGCCCCACGAGGGGCCGGCGTGGGCGGGTTGGCTCGGCTACGGCCGCGCCGACGTCGTGGCCGCGGGATACGCCGAGGCGGACCTCCTCATCTTCGTCGGCTGCACCCGCTCCGACGTGCTGAGCGATGGCTACACGCTCGGCTTCGACGCGGAGACGGTGCTCGTCTCGACCGATCCTGACGCGACCGCGCACGCAGGACGCATCGACCAGCAGATCCTCTCGACCCCCGCGGCCTTCGCGGAGGTGCTGCGCGGGGTCGATCCCGGAGCGGTGCGCGGATCCCGCGACGACGCCTGGATGCTCGGCTGTTCGGAGGCGCAGGCGCTCGTCGCGGCGCATCGCGCCGACGCAGAGGCGCCCGGCTCTGTCGACGCCGCGGGACAGGGGCTGGACGCTGATCACGGCGTCGATCTCGGAGTCGCCTTCGGGCAGCTCGACGACCGCCTGGGCGGCGAGGCGGTCCTCACCTTCGGCGCGGGCAACGCGACGATCTGGGCGCATCGCTTCGTCCGCCATCTCGCTCCCGCGAGCCTCGTCGGGGCGCGCAATGGCGCCATGGGGCTCGCGGTGCCCGCGGCCGTGGCCGGATCCCTCATCTTTCCGGACCGGACCGTGGTCGCGGTCTGCGGCGACGGCGACTTCCTGATGAACGGCCAGGAGCTTGCGACGGCGATCGCCCACGGTGCGTCCCCGCTCGTCGTCGTCGTCGACAACGGCGTGTACGGCACGATCGTGCAGCACCAGCAGAAGCACTATCCCGGCCGGCCCTCCGGAACCGCCATGTCGAATCCCGACTTCGCGGCCTGGATGAGGTCGTTCGGCGGCCACGGCGAGCGGGTCGAGCAGACCTCGGAGTTCGCGGAGGCGCTCGACCGCGCGCTCGCCGCAGAGGGGCCCGCGCTCATCCACGTCATCATCGGTTCGGACGTCATGCCGCCGGCGGGGGACGAGATCATGGACGGAGACCGGGGGACCGCCCGGGCGATCGAGGGAGACGCGGCATGAGACTCGACCTGATCCTGCGCGCGCGGGAGATCCTGACGATGGACGGATCCCGCCCGCTCGCGACCGCGGTAGGTGTGATCGGCGGCCGCATCGTCGGATTCGACGAAGAGATCGCGGGGCTCGACGCCGAGCGCACCCTCGACTTCGGCGACGCGGTCGTCACCCCCGGCCTCATCGACGCGCACTGCCACACGGCCTGGTGGGGGCTCGGGCTCGCGGCCGTGGGCCTCGGCGGGGCCCGCGGTCTCGACGAGCTCTACGGCCTCATCGAGGCGGAGGTGTCGAGGCTCGACGCGCTCGGCGATCCCGGCGCCTGGGTGCACGGCACCGGCTTCAACCAGGCGCACCACGGCGGGGCGTTCCCCGACATCGCGCGACTCGACGAGATCACGGGGGATCGTCCGCTCTACCTGCGGCACACCTCGGGCCACGCGTCGATCACGAACACGGCGACGCTGCGCCTCGTCGGAGCGCTCGATCCCGGATTCGAGAACCCCGTGGGCGGGGTCGTCGTGCGCGACGCTTCCGGGGGTCCTACGGGCCTCGTGGAGGAGGCGGCTCAGGGGCTCGTGCAGGCGCTGCTGCTGCCGTACTCGACCGAGCGCCTCGTCGAAGCCCTCGATGCGGCGACGTCGCGCTACGCGGCGCAGGGCATCACGAGCTTCACCGAGGCCGGAATCGGCGGCGGCTGGATCGGGCACAGCCCCGTCGAGGTCGCGGCCTACCAGGCGGCGGCCGAGAGCGGACGTCTGCACGCGCGCGCCCAGCTGATGCCGGCGATCGACGCGCTCCGTCCGCTCGAGGCGCACGCCTCGGACTTCTCCGGAGAGGGGACGGGTGCGGGCCTCGACCTCGGGATCCGCTTCGGCTTCGGCGACGCCTCCGTGCGCTTCGGGCACGTCAAGGTCTTTCTCGACGGTTCGCTCCTCGGGGCGACCGCCGCGGTGACCGAGGACTTCTGCGGGCACGACCACAACCGGGGCTATCTGCTCGACGAACCCGGGGTCTATCGCGACCGGGCCCTTGCCGCGTACCGCGCGGGCTGGCCGCTCGCGCTGCACGCCATCGGCGACGCCGCGATCGACCTCGCCCTCGACCTCATCGAGGAGGCGCAGGAGCGCTACGGCCGGCTCGGAGCGCCCTGCCGCATCGAGCATTTCGGCATCGCGCGCCCGGACCAGGTGGAGCGCGCCGGGCGCCTGCGCATCGCGGTGACGCCGCAGGCCGGTTTCATCGGGCCGATCGGGGATCAGATGGCGGAGCGGGTGGGCGCGGAACGCGAGCCCTGGCTCTATCGCGGGCGCTCGGTGATCGACGCGGGCATCCTGCTCGCCGGGTCCTCCGATCTGCCGGTGGCGGACAACAACCTCCGCCGCGGCATGCAGTCCGCGGTGGACCGGCTGACCGGCAGCGGGGCGACGCTCGGGGCGGACGAGGCGATCACACCCGAGGAGGCGCTGCGCACCCACACCGAGTGGGCCGCCCGGGCGACGGGGCAGCTCGCCGACAAGGGCACCCTCGAGCGGGGCAAGCTGGCGGACTTCACCGTGTTCTCGGCGTCGCCGCTGAGCGCTCCGAGCATCGCGGACCTCGATATCGTGGCGACCGTGGTCGGCGGCGAGTTGAGCTACGACTCACGATCCTGATCCCAAACGGATCCCGGGACCGATTCGAAAGGACACATGATGATGGAGCAGACCGGCGTCGAGCAGACCGGCGTCGAGCAGGCGGGCGCGCGGCGCGGCGCGGAGCAGCACGATCAGGACTTCCTCGCCGACTGGGCCATGCACTCCCGCTTCGGCGCGGTGGAGGGGGCGAACGGCGTCGACCGCCAGGCGGCGAGCGAGGCCGACGGTCAGCAGCGCAAATGGTTCGCGCGGCTCCTCGATTCGCACGGGTTCACGGTGGAGCGCGACGCGATCGGCAACCAGTTCGGCCTGCTCGAGCTCGTGCCGGGCGCCCCGTACGTGGTGACCGGGTCGCACATGGACTCGCAGCCCACGGCCGGGCGCTTCGACGGCGCGTACGGCGTCATGGCCTCGGCGCACGCGTGTTTCCGCGTGGCGGAGGAGCTGCGCGCCGACCCCTCGAAGGCGCGCCGCAACCTCGCGGTCGTCAACTGGTTCAACGAGGAGGGTTCGCGGTTCAAGCCGTCGATGATGGGCAGCTCGGTCTTCACGGGCAAGCTCCCGCTCACCGACGCGCTCGCGACGCGCGATCCGCACGGCGTATCCGTGAAGGAGGCGCTCGACGCGATCGAGGAGCGCGGTGGCCTCGAGGGTCTCGACGTCGCGTCGTACGCCGAGATCCACGTGCAGCAGGGGCGCAGCATGGAGGAGGACGGCGTCACGATCGGCCTTGTGAACGCGACCTGGGCGGCCCACAAGTTCGAGTTCCGGGTGACGGGGGAGCAGGCGCACAGCGGGTCGACGCTCATGGCCGATCGCCGCGACGCGCTGCTCGGCGCCGCGCGGCTCGTGATCGCGGCGCGCGAGCTCGTGGATCGGTTCGAGCCGGGCCTCCTGCACACCGCGTGCGGGGAGCTCAACGTCTACCCGAACTCGCCCGTCGTCGTCGCGAGCGAGGTGGGCCTGCTGATCGACCTGCGGTCGCCGAGCGCCGAGGTGATCCGCGCGGCGCACGCCTCGCTGATGGAGACCGTGGAGCGGGTGCGCTTCGAGGATCGCGTCGAGATCGAGGTCGTCGCCGAGCACAGCTGGGACCAGAACCCGTACCCCGAGGCGGGCGTCGAACTCGCGCGGGAGGTCGCGGAGGAGCTCGGGCTCGCGCACGACCGGGTGATGACGGTGGCGGGACACGACTCCACGAACATGAAGGACACGGTGCCGACCGTGATGCTCTTCGTCCCGAGCGTCGACGGCATTTCGCACAACCTCAAGGAGTTCACGCGCGACGAGGACCTGATCGCGGGGGTGAACCACCTCACGGGTGTGGTGCGCCGACTCGCGGCGGGTGCGCTGAGCGGGGCGCCGGGGTCCGACTGATGGCGCGGTGAACCCGGGGGTCAGCCCCCGCCCAGCACCGCGGCGGGGTGGGTGAAGCGCCACCAGAAGCCGGGCTCGACGATCGCCTCGGCCGTGACCACCGGGACCGCCTCGGAACCCGTCGGCGTTTCGACCCGGATCACGCCCGCGACCCGGCCGGCCTTCCCCGCGTCGAGGGGCTTGAGCTCCGCGATCCTGCTCGCGGATTCTCCCGGGACCAGGACCGCGCTCGCGCTCGCGGTCGTGACGAGCGGGATATCCTCGCCGTCGACCGTGGTCGCCGTTCCGACGGTCTCGCCCTCGGCGACGAGCCCGACCGGCTGCGGTGCGGCCGCGAGCGCCGCGAGCGCGGCGCTCGTCGACTGGATGCGCTCCTCCGCGGATCCGCGGCTCAGTGTGACCGCGATGCCCACGAGCTCGCGACCCGACGCACTGCTCTGCTGCGCCGCGACGAGGTTGTAGCCGGCCACGCTCGAGCGGCCCGTCTTCAGGCCCAGCATGCCGGGCGTCCGGGAGAGCAGGGGATTGGTGTTCTCGACGAGACCGATCCCCCACGGGAGCTCGGCGTGCGGCGTGCGGGTGAACTCCGCGATCGTCGGGTTCGCCAGGGCGAGACGCCCGATCCGCAGCACGTCCTCGGCGGTGGCCGTGTTGCCCTCGTCCATGCCGCTCGGTTCGACGAGGGTGAGTGACTCGATCCCGTGCTCGGCCTTCCACGCGTCGACCGCGGCGATGAAGGCGTCGTTGTCGCCGAACACCGAGTAGGCGTAGGCGGAGGCGAAGTCGTTCGCGGAGGGGAGGAGCATCAGCGTCAGCATCTGCCGCGTCGTGACCTCGGTGCCCACGGGGATCGGGTACGCGACGCCGTCGCGCGCGAGGTAGTCCTCCTGCAGGGCGCGATCCCGCTCGGTCCAGACGTGCACCGTCCCCTCCGCGCCGGGGTCGAGGGGCTGCTGCTCCAGGCAGACGAGCGCCGTCACCAGTTTCGAGATGCTCGCGATCGGGTGAGTGTCGGCCGAGTTCGACCAGATCTCGTCGCGGTGCAGCCAGCCGACCGCGGTGGGGAGGGTGTGGGCGTCGACGATGGCCTGGGCCGACGCGGGATCGGCTGCCGACTCCTGCTCGGCGTCGGCCGCGAGCTCGACCTCGGGCGCCGGCGCCGTCGCGAGTGCGATGGCCGCGGTGTAGCCTCCGGCGAGGAGGACGCAGAGGGTGAGGAGCGTCACCGACAGGCGCCGGATGCGGCGGCGGGATGCGGCTCGTTTCAGGGCGGGATCGACGGCGCTGCTCACGAAAACAGCCTAGTCGTCTCAGCGTTGCCGCTTTTGCACTCCCCGACCCTCGGAAGCTGTGCCAGGACGACAGGCCACGGGGAGCACGGGTGCGTCAGAATGGGTGAGGAGGAGCAGCGCCGACGCAACCCGTCGCCGTCGCCGTTCAGAACCACCGAGGAGGCCACGCATGACCGCACTGATCGCCGGGTACGCCCGCACCCCGTTCACCAGGTTCACGGGGCAGCTCGCGTCTCAGCCCGCGACCGTGCTGGGCGCGCACGCGGTGCGGGCCGCGCTGGGGCGCGCGGGAGTCTCTCCAGTCGACGTCGACGCGGTCGTCGCGGGCCAGGTGCTGCAGGCGGGCGCGGGTCAGAACCCGGCGCGCCAGACCGCGGTCGGCTCCGGGATCCCGCTCGACGTGCCGGCGATCACGTTGAACGCCGTGTGCCTGTCCGGCGCCGAGGCGGTGTCGCAGGCCGCGCGGCTGATCGACTCGGGCGAGGCCGAGATCGTCGTCGCGGTCGGTCAGGAGTCGATGTCGCTCGCGCCGCACGTGATCCCGATGCGCGCGGGCACCAAGTACGGCCCCGCGCAGCTGGTCGACACCGTGGACCACGACGGCCTCACCGACGCGTTCGAGCGCACCGCCATGGGCGCGCTCACCGAGACCGGGAACGCGCCGCTCGGCCTCACCCGCGAGGAGCAGGACGCCTTCGCCGCGCAGTCGCACGGGCGGGCCGCGGCTTCCGCCGAGTTCTTCGCCGGGGAGATCGAACCGTTCACCGTGACGTCGCGGCGCGGCGACACCGTCGTCTCGGCAGACGACGGGATCCGCCCCGAGACGACCGCCGACAGCCTCGCGGGCCTGCGCCCGGCCTTCGCGAAGGACGGCACGATCACGGCGGGCAACGCCTCCCAGATCACCGACGGTGCCGCGGCGCTCGTGCTCGTGGGCGAGGCCGCCGCCGAGCGGCTCGGGATCCGGCCGATCGCCCGCGTCGAGGCGACCGCACTCGTCGCGGGACCGGACACGCATCTGCACTCGCAGCCGGCCCGCGCCATCTCTGCGGCGCTCGCCAAGGTCGCGGGGGGAGCCGCGACCTCGGACCTCGCCGCGGTGGAGATCAACGAGGCCTTCGCCGCCGTCGGCATTCAGTCGGTCCGCGAGCTCGGCCTCGACGACGCGATCGTGAACGTGCACGGCGGAGCAATCGCTCTCGGGCACCCGATCGGCGCCTCGGGCGCGCGGATCGTCGGCACCCTCGCGCGGCAGCTCGCCTCGCTGGGCTCGGGATTGCTCGGCGCCGTCGGGATCTGCGGCGGAGGCGGCCAGGGCAGCGCCATCGTGCTCCGAGCGGTGTAGGGCGGCGTTCGCATCTCAACGATCAGCTGGTCTGAGGACGGCGTCGAACACTCGGCCGCCTGGCACTCGGAGAGCGCGGCCCCGGCTCCGACGAGGGTCGTCCTCGTCGGGGACGACCTCACCGCGAACGCCGCACTCCGCCTCGCCCGTTCGGGCGCCGGACTGCTGTGGCGAGGCGACTACCACAACGCGCGGCAGCTGCTCCGCGCGCTGGACCGGCGGCTGCAGGGCCGGGGGCCGAAGACGGGGCGGGTCGCCGGAAGCTTCTCCGCCGACCGCGCGGCGCGCGCCGAACGCGCCCGGGTGCTGGGGCGGATCATCGTGGAGCTGGAGCCGGACTATTCGCTCCTGCTGCGGCGGGCGCCCGACGTGCGGCAGGCCTGCCGGGACGCCTATGGTGATCCCGATGGCGCGCCGCGGTGCGTGGCGCTGACGGAGCTGACCGGCGTGCTCAGCGCTCGCCAGTGGCACGAGAAGGGGGTGCCGATCCCCGCCCTCGGCGAGCGCATCCACCCCTCCTACGGGGTCTTCTCCCCGGTGCGGGGCGAGTACGTCGATCTGGTCGCGCACGCTCCGCTTCCGAGCGCGCAGGTGGACGTCGCGTTCGACCTCGGCACCGGCACCGGGGTCCTCGCGGCCCTGCTCGTCCGTCGCGGCGTGCGGCGAGTGGTCGCCACCGACATCAACCCGCGCGCGGTGCGCTGCGCCGAGGAGAACCTGGCGAGGCTCGGCCACGCCGATCAAACGGAGGTCGTGGAGGCCGATCTCTATCCGTCCGGCCGAGCGGATCTGATCGTGTGCAATCCGCCGTGGCTGCCCGCGCGCCCCACCTCGGCGCTGGAGCTCGGCATCTACGACCCCGGCTGCGACGTGCTCCATCGTTTCCTCGAGGGGCTCGCCGCGCATCTGACGCCCGGCGGCGAGGGGTGGCTCATCATCTCCGATATCGCCGAGCACCTCGGGTTGAGGACTCGAGACGACCTCCTCCGTCGGATCGCCGCTGCCGGTCTGCGTGTGGTCGAGCGGCTCGACACGGCGCCCCGGCATCCCCGCGCCGCCGACACCGCGGACAGTCTGCACGACGCCCGCAGCCGCGAGGTCACCTCGCTGTGGCGGTTGGCGGCCGATGCTCTCCCCGGATCGCGCTAGAGCTCCGTCTGCAACGGCCACCCGGTGTAGGCCTCGGCGAGGTACGTCCGGCCGGCCTCGGAATCGACGACCGAGCGGAGTTCGCCGAGCTGCCGCAGCCGGTCGAAGTCGCCGGCGTCGGGTGCCGCGTGCAGCATGCTCGTCATCCACCACGAGAAGTGCTGCGCTTTCCAGATGCGCCGCAGGGCGGCCTCCGCGTAGGCGTCGATGCCGCGTTCGTCGTCCTCGAGGAGCAGCGCCTGCAGCGCGCGGCTCAGCAGGATCACATCGGCTACGGCCAGGTTCATGCCCTTCGCGCCGGTGGGAGGCACGGTGTGAGCGGCGTCGCCGACGAGGGCCGTACGGCCGCGACGCAGCTCGTGGGCGACGAAGCTGCGGAAGCGCAGCACGTCGCGCTGGAAGATCGGCCCCTCGATGAGCGCGGTGCCCGGCACTCGGGCCTGCAGGGTCTCCCAGAGCTCCGCCTCGCTCGGCGCGTTCGCGTCTGCGTCCGGGTCGCACTGGAAGTACATGCGCTGCACGGTCTCGGAGCGCTGACTGATGAGCGCGAAGCCGTTCGGCGAGTTGCTGTAGATGAGCTCGGCGGAGCTCGGCGGGGCCTCGCAGAGGATCCCGAACCACGCGAAGGGGTACTCGCGGAAGGCGCCGGCCCGCGTCCCCATGACCGAGTTGCGCACGGCACTCCGGGAACCGTCGGCGCCGACCACGAAGTCCGCCGCGATCTCGAGGGGTTCGCCGTCCGAGCTCATGCCGATCACCCGCGGAGTGTTCGTCTCTGCGCCCTCGACACGATCCACCGTCGCGCCGAAGCGCAGATCCTGACCCGCCGCGAGGCGCGCCGCGATGAGATCCTTCAGCACTTCGTGCTGCGGATAGAGCCAGACGCTCCGGCCGACGAGCGCGGAGAAGTCGATCCGGTGCCCCTCGCCGGCGAAGCGGAGCTCGATCCCGTCATGGCGATGTCCGACGGTGCGGGCGCGGCTGCCGGGCACGGAGTCGAGGATCTCGACCGTGCCCTGCTCGAGAATGCCCGCGCGGATCGTGGTCTCGATCTCCTCGCGGCTGCGCCGGTCGAGCACGATCGAATCGATGCCCGCCGCTTCGAGCAGGTGCGAGAGCAGGAGACCCGCGGGGCCGGCTCCGACGATGGCGACGCGGGTGCGTTCTGCGGGCATGGGTGGTCTCCTTCGACTCCGGTGCGTTCGGGGGTGGAGACCAGTGTGCGACGCTCGCCCGTGTGCGCGGGCGAGTTTCCTATTGAATGGGAATCAACGTGCGTGAGGATTCACGGACGGGAGGCCCGGAGCTCGGCCTCGATCCGCGCCGCCGCCTCCCGCAGGGCGCTCACCGTCGGCTCCGGCGCCGTCTCCCTGGGCAGCACCACCGAGAGCGCCGCGACGACCGAACCCGCGTCGCGCACCGGCACGGCGACACCGGTGGAGACGGCCTCGATTGATCCCGGAGCCACGGCGACGCCCGACCGGCGGATGTCCGCGAGCGCTCGCCGCAGCCGTGGCGGGTCCATGATCGTGCCGGCTACGCCGGGTC
>JAPSIU010000093.1 GCA_031178565.1 Leucobacter sp.
CGTGGGCGCGCAGGGCTCCAGCCCAGTCCTCGTGGCCGTCGTGGTGCTCCGTCATGGCTCCATTGAAGCACTTATTATGAATATCTCACAATAAGGTTTGAAGGAGCCGCTGCTCCGTCTCGAGGTGCCGGGCGACCACGACGGCATGATCCTCGAGGCGCTGCACTCGGTCGGTCTCGACAGGAGTCACCTGCAGCGCAAAGCGGGCGAGCTCTCGGGCGGCCAAGCGCAGCGCGTCGCTCTCGCCCGGGCGATCACCACGCGGCCGGACTTCCTCCTCGCCGACGAACCCGTGAGTGGGCTCGACCTGCCGATGCGCGAGCAGATCATCGCGCTCCTGCGGCGCATCGCCGCCGAGCACGGCACGGGGGTCGTCGTCGTCTCGCACGACCTCTCGATGGTCGCGGATCTGTGCAGCCGCACCATCGTGATGCACGCGGGATCGGTCGTGGAGGACCGCCCCACACTCGCCGTCCTCCGGTCGCCCCGGCACCCCCGAACCCGAGAACTCCTCGACGCGATCCCGACCCTGACGACGGAGGCCCCGGACCATGAATGAAAGCCTGCGCCTCTCGCACGAATCGCGGTCGGCCCTCGTCGCGACGGTCTCGCGAGTGCTCACCATCCTTGCCGTCCTCTTCCTCCTGAGCGTCATCCCGCTGCTCTCGGGACGCGACCTCGCCGTCTCCATCTTCCGCGCCCGCTACGCCGAGGGCGAGATCACCGAGGAGTCCCTCGAGACGATCCGCCGGGACATCGGGTTGGACGGCGGACCGTTCTCGCTGTTCACCACCTGGCTCGGAAACGCCCTGCGCGGCGACTTCGGCGTGTCGTGGGTGACGCACAAGCCCGTGCTGCTCGATCTGATCACCGCTCTGGGAACGTCGTTGACGCTCATGCTCGCGTCGCTCGCGGTCGCCGTCGTGCTCGCGGGTCTGCTCACGATCCCGACCTTCAAGCGCGGCCTCGCCGGTCGCACCGCCCGCACGGGAGGCGGGACGGCCGCGGCCTTCACGGCCCTCCCCGACTTCCTCCTCGCCTCGGTGCTGCTTATCGTCTTCTCCGTGTGGCTCGGCTGGTTCCCGCCCTACGGATGGCACGGCGCGGAGTACACGGTGCTGCCGGCGCTCGCAATGGGGCTTCCCGCGGGGGGCCTGCTGGGGAGGCTGCTCTCGGATGCGCTCGCGAGCACCTTCGACGAACGCTGGGTGGCGACCTGGCAGGTCGCGGGGTACTCGAACGTCCGCATCATCCTCGCCGCGCTGCGCCGCACCCTGCCCGGAATCGCCGCTCCCGTGTCGCTGGTGCTCGTCAGTATCACCGCGAGTGCGGTGGTCGTCGAGCAGGTCTACGCGATTCCGGGCATCGGCCGGACTACACTGGGCGCGGCGCAGGCGCAGGATCTCCCGACGCTGCAAGCGGGCGTCCTGCTGCTGATGCTCCTCGCCGTCGTGCTCGGCGTCGGAGTCTCGCTCATGCGCGTCCTGCTGCTCGGGCCTGCGCTGCGCTCCAGTTCGCTGCCCGCTCCCGTGCCCACCGCCCCGAGCTCGAAGTGGTCGCTGATCCTGCCGGCGACGATGCTCGTCCTCCTGGTCCTCCTGATCCTCGCGGGCCTGCCGCGGGACCCCTTCGCGCTCGCCTACGATCGCCTGCAGCCGCCGAGCCTCGGGCTTCCGTTCGGCGCGGACGCGAGCGGGCGCGATCTCCTCGCAAGGGTCTCGCATGGCGCGCTCTCCACCCTCGGGATGGGCGCGCTCGTGATGGCCGTGTGCCTCGTCTTCGCCCTCGTCGTCGGCCTCTTCCCGGACGCCGCCGCGGGACCGATCGAGATCACCAATGCCGCCCCGCCGATCCTCTCGGGGCTCATCGTCGCCTCGATCATGGGCCCCACCGCACTCGGCGCCGCGATCGCGGTGGCCGCCGTGAGCTGGGCGCCGCTCGCCTCGCACACCGCCGCGCTCGTCGCGGAGACGAAAGCTCAACCGCACATCAAGATCGCCCCCGTGCTCGGAGTCGGCAAGACGCGACTGCTCCTCTCCTACGTGCTCCCCGGCGTCGTCGGTCCCGTCTTCCGCCATGCCTGCCTGCGTCTTCCCGGCATCTGCCTCGCCCTCGCGGCGCTGGGCTTCCTGGGCCTCGGCCCGCAGCCGCCGCAGTCCGACTGGGGCCTGGTGCTCGCGGAGGGCCTGCCCTACGTGGAACGCGCTCCCTTCCTCGTGCTCCTCCCGGCGGGCGCGCTCGTCGCGCTCGGCATCTTCGCGGTCTCGCTCTCCAACGTCACGCTTCGACTCCCCCGCGGCTCGCGGCCGGGCCCCGCCCAGGATCCCGCCGCATCCCAGGACATCCTTCCCCAGGCACCGGCAATCGGTGCGACGCACTCAGAAAGGCATCTGCCATGACCCAGAATCGCACGGGGCGCACGATCGCGCTCGCCGGCCTCGCGACGACCACCGCACTGCTCCTCGGCGGGTGCGGAAGCACCGCCGACGCCGCCGAAGGGTCCGGTGAGGACCGTATCCGCGTCGCGTTCATGCAGCCCCCGAAGGTCGCGATGAACCCCTTCAGCGACGACGCCTTCAAGCTGTCCCGCCTGAGCTCGGCCGAAACCCTGGTGAAGCTCAACGAGCGCATCGAACCCGAGCCGCTCCTCGCGACGGGGTGGGAGCGTCCCGACGATCTCACCTGGGTGTTCACGCTGCGCGACGACGTCACCTTCCACGACGGCGCCCCCTTCACCGCCGAGTCGGTGAAGAACACGCTCGACCTGGCGGGAGCCTCATCGCTGTCTCCGCGCGCGCTCAGCTCCGTGGAGCTGACGACGGAGGTGACCGGCGAGCACGAGGTGACCATCACCACCGACGTGCCCGACGCCATGCTGCCGAACCGGCTCGCGAGCCCGCAGCTCTCGATCTTCTCCGAGGCCGCGTACCTCGAGGACGGCACCGTGACTCCCCTCGGCACCGGAACCGGCCCGTTCGAACTCACGGAGATCAACGGCAGCACCACCCTGACGCTCGAGCGGTACGACGACTACTGGGGCGACGTCGCACTCGCCTCCGGGATCGACGCCTCTTTCGTCCCGGACGGCACCGCGCGCGCCGCGGCCCTCCGCTCCTCGGAGGCGGACGTCGCCGAGACGGTCCCGATCTCTCAGCTCAGCCTGCTCGACGAGGACGTGATCCACGAGGTCTTCATGCCCCGCACGACGCACATCGCGCTCAACACCGAATCCGGTCCCTTCGCGGACCCCGCCGTCCGAGCGGCCGCGCGCGAGTCCGTCGATCCGAAGAAGATCGCCGACACCATCTACGAGGGCTACGCCGATCCCGCGGTCGGGATCCTCGGCCCGGCCGTGCCGTGGGCCGCCGAGAAGCGCGGCGACATCGAGTCCTCGACCGAGCCCGCGGAGATCGACGGGGTCGAGATCACCCTCGCCACCTACACCGACCGGGCCGAGAACCCGGAGATCGCGGTGCAGGTCGAAGCGCAGCTCGAAGCCGCCGGCTTCGTCGTGACGCAGGACGTGCGGGAGTACGCCCACATGGAGCAGGACATGCTGGGCGGGGCGTTCGACGCGGTGATCGTGTCGCGCAACACCATGCTCGACACCGGAGACCCCCTCCTGGCGATCACTCAGGACTTCAGCTGCGACGGCGGCAACAACGTCTCCCAGCTCTGCGACCCGGAGGTGGACAAGATCCTGCGCGACGGCTTCCGGCACGAGCCCGGCGAGGAACGCCAGGAGGCGACCATGGCGGGCGAGGCCGCGATCCTGCGCACCGGCGCGACGATCCCGCTCGTGCACGAGCGGGTGATCCAGGGCGAGCCCGGGACCTTCACCGACTTCGCCCGCGATCCGCTCGAGCGCACCCTCGTCACGCAGTACACCCGGTCTGCGGAGTGAGGAGGAGCACGGAACGGGCGAGCTCGGGGTGGAGCTTCGCCCACCACTGGTTCGGGCTCGTCAGAGCCAGACGAGTGAGTCGTGCGACCAGGTCTTGCCGGTGATCTCGTCACGGAGCACCGGGTCAATGAAGGAACTGATGAGAGCCACCGCAAGGTCTATGGTTCGGTAGTTGGTGCAGGCAGGGACAGGCTTGGCCTCCTTCGCATACCGGCGTCCCCACGCCGCCGGGACGGCAAAACGTTCCGGAAGCGCGAGGCTGCGGACTCGTGCTTCCGTGAGGAGCGCCCTTCGGAGCTTGTCGGCACTCACGTTCTCGGTTGTGGCCAGCACCACCAGGTCGACAAGATCCCACTCGCGACTCGAGGGCTTCCCGCTGTATTCCACGAGCGTTGCGCAGACTTTGTCGGCGATCTGGTCGACGACGGGGTACAGACGGTAGTCGTAGCTCGGCAACTTCGGGATATCGAGACCGTTTGCAGGCGACGTCACTGTTGGCCTGTCGGTGATGACGACATTGACGACGAGGTCGACGTTCAGGGGGCCACGTTTGTTCGCACCTACGTAGATGTCGAAGCTGATGTGATAGCCCTCGGCGTAGGTCTGCTGACCGCCGACCGCGCTGCCATGTCCCGTGTACTCGAACCGAAAGAAGTCGCCGAGGTCGATCGCTGCAAGTCGTCGGAGATCAGCCAGGGCGCCTTCAAGCGACTGTTCTCTGCGTAACAGGTCGACGTCCCGTGTCGTCCTGGCCGATCCGACCCGCGCCAGCATGCCGGTACCGCCCTTGAGTATCCATCCGGAGTCATCGGCTTCGGAGAAGATCCGGCTGAGGAAGCGGCGGAAATACTCCTGCCTGATCCGATCTCCGGTTGCGATCGACGGATCAATGGCGGCAGCTTTTCGCGCCGCGTCGCGGATCGCCGCCTCGACGCCGGCAGCAGACGTGTAGCGCTCGTCCGTCACGACTCCTCCTTGTCGAGGTCAGATATCTCGATCTGCTTCGCACGCTGGGCCAGTGACGCCCAGTCCACTGTGCTGATTGCTTCGTTCAGCCGCTTCTGTGCGCTGTCGGCGCCCAGAGTGGCGTTTGCTGCACCGAGGCTCGCGATCGCCTTCTGGATGTTCTCCAGACCGGCGATGTCCGGCATCACGAGCTTGCTCAGTGCCGCCGACATCGCGGCGACCTGCTTCTCCTGGGCTTCGAGTACAGAGCGCATGGCGGGTGAGTCGAACGCCGCCGTAGCCGCAGCCATCGACTCTGCGAGTTTGTCGAATGCGGGCAGGGCCGGCATCACGGCCTTGCTCAGGGTTTCGACGAGTTTAGCGAACTGCTTCTCTTGGGCTTCGAGCACCGACCGGAGCGCAGGGCTGTCGAAGAGCTTGGAAGCATCGATCGTGGCCAGGTAGTCGCGGGCCACGAGGGCACCGAGGTCTGGCATTTTGACGATCTGCTTCGAGAGGCTGTGCAGGTCGATGCGCGCGGCTTCAAGCAGTTCTTCGAGTAGAGCGTTGCCATCTCCTTTTGCATGGCCGTTGCGTTCAGCGAGAGGACCGAGCAGCTCCGAGAGCCGATCGGTGTCGAGTCGGGATTTGCGTGCAGCATCCCGGAGAGCATCTCCGATGTGGTCGAGCTGCGTGCGCTGTTCGACAAGATCGGCGATGGTCCGCTCCGGCGTGGTCACCGGCAGTCCCTCTCGGACAGTGACGTCGTCACTCCTCAGGGTCCGTGTCCGGTAATGAACGTCGGGGCGCTGGGTCTGCTTCCGGGACGGGGTCGTGAACTCGCTGCGCATGGCGCGGAGGTTTCCGATGCCGTGCACGGCGGCCGCAGATTCCCCGGAGACGATAACTTTGGCGGGCTTCTCCTGGAGTCGATCCCATGCAAGGCGCGTCGGTTCGGACGCCAGCCACGCCGAGCGCAGTTCGTCGTATTGACCGCCGGGTGCCCCGGCGTCTTTGTACACTCCGTGAGACAGCCTGACCAGGTCCCCAGACTCGGTCAGGCGCGTGAGGTTCATATGGCTCACGCCGCGCGCGTTGGCCTGAGCCGAGGTGACCATTCCCCACTGGGACTCGGACACCTCCGCCAGCACTTTGAGCGCCTCACGTGATCTCATGCTTGGATTCTAACATATTGGATGTTAGTTTCCAAGGTATCGTCGAAAGCATCCACGGCGCGGATCCGTGCGAAAGAAACAGGAACTGAGAAGAAACGCGGCGAGGAGGTTTTGGATCCCACATGGAGGCAACTCGCACCGAATAGACGTGCTTCTACAGCGCAATGGCATGCAAATAAGGGATTCCCGCACAAAGAACCACGAGCAACAGGCCGTACCGGCCCCGAACACGATGTGTTCGAACCGATTCACGGTGCCCCCGGCAGGATTCGAACCTGCGACCGACGGATTAGAAGGCCGTTGCTCTATCCACTGAGCTACGGAGGCGACCTCTCCAGCGTACTATGCGTCACGGACGCCTCCGGCTCCGGCAGGCCGCGGATCTCGCGGGGCCGCGGATCTCTCAGAGCCGGGGAGCCCGGGTGCCGGGCCTATGTCCGGGCGGAGAAGTGGATCGGCGCGCCCTGCGAGTAGAAGAGCGAGTGCGAGCCGCTCTCGTCATCGAAGGGGATCTCGACCATCGCCGGGCGCGGGTTCTGACGGTTGAGGTGCAGGAGCATCGCGCGCATCTCGTTGTAGAGCTCGTCGCTGATGGTCCATTGCTGACCGTTGTAGTACATCGTCCAGAGCTGTGCGGTCACGACGTTCTCCTGTCAGTAGCGGACCGAAGCCGCTGCCTCGGTGTTCTACCTGAGACGCTACAGGAAATCCGGGACCGCGCCGGCCCGAACACATCGCCCGGCTTCCCCGGGCGTGCGCCGGTAGGATCGTCTGATGCGCTCCTCCTCCCGTCCCGGGCTTCCCTTCGAGGTCTGGGCGCTCGTCGCGGGAGGGTTCACAGTCGCGCTCGGCTACGGGGTCGTGGCGCCCGCGATCCCCCAGTTCGCCCTCGAGTTCGGGGTCTCGAACTTCGCCGCCTCCGCGATCGTCAGCGCCTTCGCCCTGATGCGCCTCCTGTCGGCCCCACTCGCCGGCTGGGTGGTCGGTCGACTCGGCGAGCGCTCCACGTACACCATCGGGATCCTGATCGTCGCGCTCTCGACGGGAGCGGCGGCATTCGCCGCGGACTACACGCAGTTCGTGGTGCTGCGAGGCGTCGGGGGCATCGGATCCACCATGTTCACGGTCGCGGCGACCGCGCTGCTCATCAAGGTGAGCCCGCCCGACGCCCGGGGCCGCGTCGCGAGCCTCAACGCGGCCGGCTTCCTCCTGGGCGGGCTCCTCGGCCCGGTGCTCGGCGGGATCGTCGCCGTCTTCGGCCTGCGCGCGCCCTTCGTGTTCTACTTCTTCACCCTGCTCGCCGCCGCGACCGTCGTCGCCGTCGCGCTGCGGGGCTCCCTGGCGGCCGGCCGGAGCGTGCTGACGGAGTCCTCGCTCCCGTCGGTCACGATCGCCACGGCGCTGCGCGTGCCCCAGTACCGCTCGCTGCTGATCTCGGTGTTCGCCTTCGGCTGGGCATCCTTCGGGGTGCGCGTCTCGGTGCTCCCGATCTTCGTCGCGGTCGCGTTCGACGGAGATGCCACGGCCGCAGCCTGGGTGCTCGCCGCCTACGCCGCGGGGAACGCGCTCCTCATCTTCCCGTCGGGCCGCTGGACCGACGCGCTGGGCCGCAAACCCATGCTGGTCACCGGTCTCGCCATGCTCTCCGCGACATATCTCCTGCTCCCGGCCTCGCCGGAACTCTGGGTGGCGTTCGCGGTGATGTTCGTCGCCGGCGCAGGATCCGCGCTCGTGAATCCCGGGCAGCAAGCCGTGCTCGCCGACGTGCTGGCGCAGCGGAAGGGCGGAAACGTCGTCGCGGCCTACTCGATGACGAGCGATCTCGGCGGGGTGCTCGGACCCCTCATCGCCGGCGCCGTCGTCGATCTCGCGGGATTCGGCTGGGCCTTCGGCATCACCGCCGGGCTCCTGCTCGCCGCCATGATCGCGTGGACGCTCGTCCCGGATTCGCGCCGGCTCGCACGGGGTTAACCCTCGAGGTCGTCGACGCCCGGCATCCAGCTCAGTCCGGGTGCGCCCCAGCCGTTGCGCCGCTCCGCCTTCTGCGCGCCGCGGCTCTCGGGATGCACGAGGCGATCCACGTAGAGCAGACCGTTCAGGTGATCGAACTCGTGCTGCAGGATGCGTGCGAACCAGCCGCTCGCCCGCACCTCGAACGGCCTGCCGTCGATGTCCTGCGCGCGCATGAGCGCCGCCGGCGAACGGCGAAGAGCGAAACGCTCGCCCGGGAATGACAGGCAGCCCTCCACCTCGTCGTCATCCGGCAGACCCGGATCGGGCGGAGCGATCCACAGCTCGGGATTGATCGCGACACCCTGCGCCGGGGCCTCGTCCTGATCCTCGTACATCCACACGAACACGCGCTTGCCGACGCCGACCTGCGGCGCCGCGAGTCCCACTCCGGGGGCGGCGACGGTGGTCTCGAACATGTCGTCGACCAGCCGGCGCAGCTCCTCGTCGAACTCGCTGACGGGCTCCGCGGGCCGGTGGAGCACCGGCTCACCGCTGATGACGATGGGAAGAACAGTCATGGATGCAAGTTTAGGGCCTCGCCGATCAGCGCCCGACGCTCCGCGACCCCTCGGTAGAATGGTCCGGTTGCGCTCGGAACCCCTCCCGTCGAAGCATCGCGCAGCAGTGAGGAGCGACCGTGACGAACACCCCCGCGGATCAGATCGTCTGGATCGACTGCGAGATGACGGGGCTCGACGTGGACCGCGACGGTCTGTGCGAGATCGCCGTCATCGTGACCGACTTCGAGCTGACGCCCCTCGACCCCGGTTTCGAGGTGGTGATCGACCCGGGCGCCGAGGCCCTCGCCAACATGGGCGACTTCGTGCGCGAGATGCACACGAAGTCCGGTCTGCTGCCCCGCATCGAGTCGGGCGTCTCCCTCGAGGAGGCCGAGCGGCTGGTGCTCGACTACCTCCGCCGGTTCGTCACGGCCGGGCGGCGGCCGCTCGTCGCCGGCAACACGATCGGCATGGATCGCCGGTTCATCGCGAAGTACCTCCCGAAGGTCGAGGAGCGACTGCACTACCGCAGCGTCGACGTCTCGACCATCAAGGAGCTCAGCCGCCGCTGGTATCCGGCGGCCTACTTCGGAGCGCCCGCGAAGCGGGGCGGGCATCGCGCGCTCGCCGACATCGCCGAGTCCATCCAGGAGCTCTCCTACTTCCGCCGCACGGTGATGGTCGAGGGCGCGGGCCCCGACAAGCTCGCGGCCGCGGAGGTGTCGAAGTCGGTGAGCGAGCACTACGCGCCGCTCATCGACGGGCCGCCCGCCGATCCCGAACGGGATCGCGCGCAGGACCCGAGCGAGGATCCCGCCCCCGGCGGCTCGAAC
>JAPSIU010000443.1 GCA_031178565.1 Leucobacter sp.
GTTCGTCCCCAACAAGGAGGTCGCGGCACTGGAGTGGCTGGCGCCGAAACGGGCGCTGGAGCGGCTGAGCTATCCCGTCGACGCCGAGATCCTCGAGAGCTTCCTGGGCCTGGTGGACGACGGGGTCCGCTCGACCTTCCCGATCGTGGTGCTGCGTCACGCCAAGGCCGTCCGCCGCGAGGACTGGGACGGGCCGGATGCCGCCCGCCCCCTCTCCGAGCGCGGCGGCCGACAGGCGGAGGCCCTCGTGGGGCCGCTCTCCGCCTTCGGCATCCGCCGGATCGTCACCAGCGACGCCGTGCGATGCGTCGAGACCGTGACGCCCCTCGCGAAGGCGCTGCACCGGGACATCCGCCCCACCGAGCTCCTCTCGCAGAACGCCTGGGAGGAGGGTCGATCGGACGCCCGCGCCGTGATCGGCAAGCGCGTGCGCGCGCGGAAGCCCGCCGTGCTCTGCTCGCACGGACCGGTGCTTCCCGAGATCCTCAGCGAGCTCGCACTCGCCACGGGGACCATGAAAGGCGCCTACCTCGGCAGCGCGTCGGCGCTGGAGACCGGGGCCTTCTCCGTGGCGCACCTCTCGACGACGAACCCCGGCTCCGGGATCGTCGCGATCGAGACGCACCGGCCGAAGGTGTGACCGCCGACGGCGCTCCGGGCTGCTCCCGGAAGCCCGACAGCCGCCGGTCCCGACCCGTTCACCTGTCGTTCACCTCCGAAGCGGAGTCTGGTCACCAGCGACTCCTAGCGTCGAGCCAGCCCCTGCACCGGGGTGTCCCGATCACCCGAAGGAAAACACACGTGAAGCTCAACCGCATCGCCCGCGTGGGCGCTGTCGCAGCCGTCGCCGCCCTCTCGCTCTCCGCCTGCGCGGCCAACGAGGGAGGCACCCCGTCCGGGAACCCGTCCGCCGAGGGCGAGAGCACGCTGTCCGGCACGGTCGACGCGACCGGCGCTTCGTCGCAGGGCGCCGCGCAGCAGGCGTGGACGGCCGCGTTCCAGGACGCGAACCCCGACGTCACGATCAACTACCAGCCCACCGGTTCGGGCACGGGCCGCGACAACTTCATCGCCGGCTCGAGCAACTTCATCGGCTCCGACCGCGCGTTCAACGAGGAGGAGCTCGCCGCGGGCGAGTTCGGCTCGTGCGCGACCAGCGACATCGTCGAGGTCCCGGCCTACATCTCGCCCGTCGCCGTCGTCTTCAACCTCGAGGGCATCGACTCGCTGAACCTCACCCCCGAGCTCATCGGTGAGATCTTCAACGAGCAGATCGAGAAGTGGAACGACCCCGCGATCGCCGAGATCAACGCGGACGTCGACCTCCCCGACCTCGCCATCACCCCGGTCTTCCGCGGTGACTCGTCGGGCACCACCGGCACCTTCACCGAGTACCTCGCCTCCGTCGCCCCCGACGCCTGGCCGTACGAGGACGCCGACGAGTGGCCCGTCAGCACCACGCGCTCCGAGTCCGCTCAGCAGACCTCGGGCGTCGAGGCCGCCGTCAACGCCGGTGAGGGCACGATCGGCTACATCGACGCCTCGCGCGTCGGCGAGCTCGGCTCGGCCGCCGTCCAGGTCGGCGAGGAGTTCGTTCCCTTCTCGTCGGAGGCCGCCGCGCAGCTCGTCTCCGCGTCGCCGCTCGAAGAGGGCCGCGGCGAGGGCGACCTCGTCTTCGCGATCGACCCCGCCGAGGCTCCGGCCGGCTCGTACCCGATCGCGCTCGTGAGCTACCTCATCGGCTGCGTCGAGTACGAGGACGCCGCGGTCGCCGACATCGTCCGCGAGTACTTCTCGTACATCGTCAGCGAGGAGGGCCAGTCCGCCGCTGAGGAGGCCGCCGGCTCCGCTCCGCTGTCGGAAGAGGTCCGCACCCAGGCCGAGGACGCCATCGCCCTGATCGGCGCCTCCGAGTAAGACACCCACGCTGCTGGTGCCTCCCGCACGTGCGGGAGGCACCGGCAGCACTCATGTGAAAACCGCTTCCAACCCGAGGACTGCGATGCCCCTTACTTCCACGCCGGTCGCCGAGCAGGACGTGCAGACGACTCCCCGTCGCACCGTTCGGCGCCGCGGTGACCTCTTCTTCTCCGGCAGCGCCGTCGCTGCGGGCATCATCATCCTGATCGTCCTCGCGGCGGTCACCCTCTTCCTGATCGTCGAGAGCATCCCGGCCTTCGCCGGCGATCCCGACGAGACGCAGTTCCTCAACGGCACGCCGTTCCTCCAGTACGTGTGGCCGTTCGTATTCGGCACGCTGTGGGCGTCGATCATCGCGCTCATCGTCGCCACGCCGCTCGCGGTCGGCATCGCACTCTTCATCTC
>JAPSIU010000444.1 GCA_031178565.1 Leucobacter sp.
CCGCTGCATGGAGCAGTAAGCCCCGCCGTCGGGCAGAACGGCGGGGCTTACGGTCTTGGGCGGCACTCGGCCGCTCGGGCCGCTCGGCCTGACGCTCGAAGCGCCGGGCTAGGCGCTCAGGCGAGCGCGGAGTCCTGCGAGCTGCTCGCGCAGCGGGGCCGGGACCCGATCGCCGAAGCGGGCGAAGAACTCCTCCGTCAGCTCGGCCTCGGCGAGCCAGGAGGCGGGATCGATGGCGAACAGCTCCTCGAGGTCGGAGGCGGGCACCTCGACGCCGTCGAGCTTCAGCTCGCCGTCGGCCGGCACCGTTCCGACCGGCGTCTCGCGCCCCTCGACCTCACCCTCAACGCGGCGGATGATCCAGTCGATCACACGCGAGTTCTCGCCGAAGCCGGGCCACAGGAAACGGCCGTCGGCCCCCTTGCGGAACCAGTTCACCTGGAAGATCTTCGGCGCCTTGTCGCCGAGCTTCTCCCCCATCTCGAGCCAGTGACCCCAGTAATCGGCCATGTTGTATCCGCAGAAGGGCAGCATCGCGAAGGGATCGCGGCGGAGCTCACCCACGGTGCCCTCCTGGGCGGCGGTCTTCTCCGAGGAGATGGTCGCGCCGATGAAGACGCCGTGGTCCCACGACAGGGACTGGGCGACGAGCGGCACGTTGGTCGCGCGGCGGCCGCCGAACAGGATCGCGTCGAGCGGAACGCCGTTCTGCTCGTACCAGTCCTGGGCGAGCGTCGGCGTCTGCTGGATCGGCACCGTGAATCGCGAGTTCGGGTGGGCGGCGACGCGGCCGGACTCGGGGGTCCAGTCGTCGCCCTGCCAGTCGATCAGGTGCGCGGGGACCTCGTCGGTCATGCCCTCCCACCAGACGTCGCCGTCGTCGGTCAGCGCGACGTTCGTGTAGATGGTGTTGCCCCACAGGGTCTCCATCGCGACGGGGTTGGTCGACTCACCCGTGCCGGGTGCGACGCCGAAGAAGCCGGCCTCGGGGTTGATCGCGTAGAGGCGGCCGTCGGGACCGGGGCGCAGCCAGGCGATGTCGTCGCCGATCGTCTCGACCTTCCAGCCCGGGATCGTCGGCTGGAGCATCGCGAGGTTCGTCTTGCCGCAGGCCGAGGGGAAGGCCGCCGACAGGTGGTAGGCCTTGCCGGTCTCGGCGTTCGTGATCTTGAGCAGCAGCATGTGCTCGGCGAGCCAGCCCTCGTTCCGCCCCATGACGCTCGCGATCCGGAGCGCGAAGCACTTCTTGGAGAGCAGCGCGTTGCCGCCGTAGCCCGAACCGTACGACCAGACCTCGAGGGTCTCCGGGAAGTGGGTGATGTACTTGGTCTCGTTGCAGGGCCAGGCGACGTCCTCCTGGCCGAACTCGAGCGGAGCTCCGACCGAGTGGACCGTGCGCACCCACTCGCTGCCCGGGGTGATCCCGTCGAGCGCCATCTGTCCCATGCGCGTCATGATGCGCATGTTGAGCACGGCGTACGGGGAATCGGTGATCTCGATCCCGAGCTGCGTGATGGCGCCGCCGACGGGACCCATCGAGAACGGCACGACGTACATCGTGCGGCCGCGCATGGCGCCGTCGAACAGCGGCGTCAGCTCGGCCTTCATCTCGGCGGGGGCGACCCAGTTGTTCGTGGGGCCGGCGTCCTCCTCCTTCTCGGAGCAGATGAAGGTGCGGTCCTCGACACGGGCGACGTCATCGGGGTGCGAGCGGGCGAGGAAGCTGCCCGGGCGGAGATCCCTGTTGAGCGGGATCAGGGTGCCCGCCTCGACCATCTCGGAGGTGATGCGGTTCCACTCGTCCTGCGAGCCGTCGCACCACACGACGGCTTCGGGCTTCGTGAGCTCGGCGACCTCGGTCACCCACTGCAGCACCTCCGTGTTGCTCGTGCTCGCTTCCGCACGCACGAGGTCCGCAATCGAAATCTCGGTGTCGACGACCTGGCCGTTGCCCATAACGTTCGTTCTCCTCAGGTGGAAACCGCAGTGGTAAGAATCGCTCTCATAACCATTGTCAGGGCCCGGTTCACCGCTCGTTCACGGTTTTACGCGTAAACTTTTTAACTTCTTGACATATAGTCAAGATATGGCCCCCGAAACATCCTCCATTCTGAGTGAGGCCGAGCTCGATCGTCTCGTGCTCGGCAAGCGGCTGCGGCACTTCCGCACCCGCGCCGGACTCACCCTCGATCAGCTCGGCGAGCGCGTGGGAGTCGTCGCGAGCCAGCTGTCGCTCGTCGAGAACGGTCGGCGCGAGCCGCGGCTCGGCCTGCTGCAGGGCATCGCCCGCGAAC
>JAPSIU010000094.1 GCA_031178565.1 Leucobacter sp.
AGCTCGACTCGGCGGAGCTCGCGAAGATCGCGCTCAGCGGATTCGGCCTCGACGCCTGGCTAGTCGATGGAGTCGGCGAGCTCATCGTCGCCACGACCCCGGGTCGTGAGATCCGGGATCCCGAACCCCCGCTCGCGCACCTGCTCGACGCGGATCTCTCGATCTTCGCCGCCTCTCCGCACCGCTACGAGCGGTATGCGGCGGCCGTGCGTGCGGAGTACGCGCACGTACCCGAGGCGGAGTTCGCCGCGGGCCGCTCCCGGATCCTCGGCGGATACCTGGAACAGCCCTGCATCTACCGCACCCACACGGGCCGGCAGCTCTGGGAGCAGCGCGCCCGCCGGAACGTCGCCGGCGAGGTCGAGCGGCTCCGACGCGCGATGTCGGCTCCGGAGGGGTGAGCGGGAAAGCCGTCGGATCCTCGGGTCTCGCGCGCTACCCGGCCGCGGGTCCGCTCTCGGATCCGGGCGCGGACGAGATCGCGTCCTCGTCGATCTGCGGCTTCGGCAGCGCGAGGCAGATGAATCCGACGGCCGCGGCGATGACCACCATGTAGAAGGCGGGCGCGAGCAGATTGTCCGTCGCCCCGACGAGCCAGGTGCTCACGTACGGGGCGGTGCCCCCGAACACCACGTACGCGATGTTGTAGCCGAAGCCCGCTCCGCTGAACCGGTTCTTCACCGGGAACAGCTCGACGAACGCGACGCCGAACGGACCGAAGTAGACGGCGAGCGCGAGGCCCAGCAGCGCCTGACCCGCGATCGCCCCCGCCGCCGTGCCGTTGCTCGCGAGCATGTACGCGGGAACCGCGATGGCCGCGCTCAGCAGGGCGCCGACGACGAGCACGGGTTTGCGGCCGACCCGGTCCGAGATCGCGCCGGCGACCGGCATGGCGATGAACGCGAGCAGCAGGGCCACCGCATTGGACAGGAAGGCGACGGACGCGTCGACTGTTGACCACGACCGAGTGGCAGCGAGTGCGGAAGGGGCTTCGGCTATGAGTTACGCCGGTGCGCCGACGAATGTGCGCTCTTTGGAGCAGCGCATTCGCAATCTCGAGGGCAGTGAGGGGCTGGCCCACCGACGTCGCATCGCCATGGCCCTGGTCGTCGTCGGTCAGATGCTCCCCGAAGGGGCGATCAAGGGCGGCAGCGCGATGGCGCTGCGCTACGGACGCGGCACACGATTCACCCGAGACCTTGTTTAAGAAAGCCGCGCTAACGATGCTTCTGACCGGTGGTTTGGTTCTGGGTGGCTGGTGCCGCTCAGGCTCAACCCCATGTGGCATCGGTTCAGGCAGTAGCAACTTCGGCTTCTACCATTGCCATTCCTTTTGTCGCTGAGCGCAGCAGAGCCCTCTTGAGTCCAGGTTGCTGCCAACCTATCGCGGAGCACTTTGACAAGCGAGAGGATCACGTAGTGTCCCACCCGCTATTTGTAGTGTTCGGCGAGGGCACGGCGCACGCTGGAGGCGCCGACGCCGAGCACGCGGGCGACATCCTGCCGACCGTTGAAGATGCCATCGTGTGGGCGAACAGCTCGTTCAACGCATCGAGGCATCGAGAGACTAAGACCACGGAAGCATGCCGATCCAGACGTGGCTACTTTTACAGATCTACAGGGTTCTGCTCTCGGTATAGAGCGGCCGTAGACGTCAGGAACAATCGCAGTTCTCGCCGGGGAGGGTGAGGACCTCCGCTCCGTGGTCGGTAATGGCGATGGTGTGCTCGCTGTGCGCGGTACGAGCCCCGGTCGCGCTGCGCAGAGTCCATCCGTCGTCGGGGTCGGTGATCAGTCGGTCGGTGTCGGCCATCACCCATGGTTCGAGCGCGAGCAGGAGGCCGGGACGCAGCTTGTATCCGCGGCCGGGTCGCCCCACGTTCGACACATGCGGATCCTGGTGCATGGTCGAGCCGATGCCGTGGCCGCCGAACTCGGTGTTGATGAGATACCCCGCCCCCGAGAGGACGTCCTCGATCGCGTGGGAGAGGTCGCCGAGGCGGACTCCGGGACCGGCGATGGCGATCGCGGCGGCCAGCGCCTGCTCGGTGGCGGTGATCATCGCCACATCCTCAGGGGCGCGAGTGCTTCCGACAATGAAGCTGATCGCGGCATCCGCCGCAATGCCGTCCTTCTTGACGGCGAGATCGAGGGTCAGCAGATCGCCGTCCGCGAGCCGGTAGTCGCGCGGCATGCCGTGCAGCACGGCATCGTTGACGGCCGTGCAGATGTAGTGCCCGAACGGGCCATGCCCGAACGAGGGCGCGTAGTCGACGTAGCAGGAGGTCGCCCCGGCATCGAGGATCATCGCTCGTGCCCACTGGTCGATTTCGAGCAGGT
Source organism: Leucobacter sp. (assembly GCA_031178565.1). Classification (GTDB taxonomy): domain Bacteria; phylum Actinomycetota; class Actinomycetes; order Actinomycetales; family Microbacteriaceae; genus Leucobacter. Next base: position 2,341 of record JAPSIU010000094.1, read on the forward strand.
TGGTGCCGACGCGGCATCGCGCTCTGAGAGTGTGGAGGATATCGCCGACGAGTCGACCGGTGACTTTCGCGCGGGCAACTTCGGCAGGGGTCAGTATCTCGATCACGAGGGCAGCTCCTCTACGGTTCCAATAACTATCCCGGTAATTCTATACCGGGATTAGTATTGGAGTCATGGTCAGATTGCCGCTCACCCCCGAAGAAGTTCAGCGCGGAGAACGCCTCGGCGCATTGCTGCGACGCACGCGAGGCTCCCGATCTATGCTCGACGTCGCACTGAATGCGGGTGTCTCGCCGGAGACGCTGCGGAAGATCGAGGCCGGTCGTGTCGCCACACCGGCGTTCTCCACGGTTGCCGCGATCGCAGCAGTGCTCGGGCTTTCCCTCGACAGCATCTGGTCCGAAGTCATCCGGACGCAGGACGAGAGCACCCGCCAGCAATCGACTCGCCCTATCCGCGAGCCGCTGCTGGCGCCCGGATAACAGGCGTGCCCCTCCTTGGCCGAGCGCACGTGAGAACGTAGAAACAAACCGATTCAGACGGAGCTACCTTCACGACTGCACGGGGTTCTGCTCTCGATGTAGAGCCTTGGCGCAGCACCCCTGGTGGACGCCGGAGGTTCAGCCGTCGTCGATGACCTCCACGCCGGCGCAGGTGAGCCACGCGCTGTGGTCACCGGGGAGGTCCCGCGTACGGGGATGCCGTCGTCGATGTCGCGCAGAACTCCCAGGGCCTGCGCGTGCAAGAGGCATATGGACGCTCGCTCCTGTCCTCGATGCATGCCGGGTGGAGCATCGGCGCCGCCACGGGCGGTCTTGTCGGTACGATCGCCGCCTCCACCGGAGCGCCTCTGCTGATCCACCTCGCGGCGTGGGGTGCCCTCTGCACGCTCGCGGTGACCTGGGCTTCGCGTTCGTTCCTACCCGACCCCGGTGTCGCGTCGCGGGACGGCGAAACCGCCGGTCCTCTTGGACGGCGGGCGATGTGGCTACTCGCACCGCTCGCGTTCGTCGCTTTGGCCGACGTCACGGTCGAGGACATCGGTAACAACTGGTCAGCGGTGCTGCTCGCCACCGAACGCGGCATGTCCGCCTCTGCGGCGGGGATCGGACTGAGCGTGCTGCTGGGAGCCCAGTTCATCGGCCGAATGCTTGGCGACCGCTTCATCGATCGAGCCGGCAACAAGCCGGCACTGGTCACGAGCCTGACTCTCGTCGCCGGAGGTCTGCTCCTGGCCGCATGGGCGCCCTGGGCCGCACTCACCCTCGCGGGCTTGGCACTGGCCGGGCTCGGCTGCGCGATCACCGTGCCGTTGGCTTTCGCCGGAGCCGATGCACTGCCCGGCCTGAACCCCCACGTGGGAGTGACATGGGTGAACTGGATCATGCGGGCGGCGACCATCGCGCTCACGCCCGCGATCGGCGGCATCACCACGCTCGCATCACTGCCCATCGCAATCACCTTGGTCTCCCTCATCGCGATCATCGCGCTCGCCATGCAGGCACGATCACCGAATCGCACCCGGCGAGACGCTGCATCCCCCTGGACGACGATATGACTCACTCAGCCGCACCACTACCCCGCCGAATCGCCTCCGTCGCGTGGAGGATCGCGCTCGCCGGCTTCCGCTCGGCACGGGCCTGGCCCTCGTGTCGGCCCTGCTCCCCACCACGCGCGAGCCCTCCGATCCAACGACACTGACGATCCGGATCGCCACGGGCCTAGCGATCAGTGCTCTCACACTCACCGTGATCGCCCTGCTCATCCGGATCGCGGACCGAAAGCGGATGAGCGATGCAGGGCTGACGAGCATCCGCGAGGGATGGCGGCTCGCCCTCTGGGGCGCTGCGGTCTGGACCTTCCCGGCCGCCGCGACCTTCGGCGTGCTCGCCCTCCTGGGCGCCCCGCTGACCGTCACCGTCTCCGCGCCGGAGGTCGTTGGAACGACGGCCCTTCTTCTCCTCGCTGTGCTGACCACGGAGGCGCTCCCCGAGGAAGCGGTCCTTCGCGGCTACGTCACGACCGCACTCGGAGAGGTCGCCCGCGGTTGGTGGGTCATCACGATCCAAGCGGTGCTCTTCACCCTCTTCGCGGGACTCCTGCGCCAGAACTGGAACCCCTCCGATCTCTCCCTCTTCCTCACGATGGGAATCGGTTTCGGCTACCTCCGCATGATCACCGGCTCGGTGTGGATGTCGGTCGGCTTCCACACCGCCTTCCAGACCGGAGCCCAACTCGTCCTCACCCATGACGCCGTGCACTTCGCCGGCAACACCGGCACGGCGATGCTCGCCTCGGCGTCATCCCGTTCACGGCCGCCGCGATCCTCATCAGCAGCACCGGCATCCCCCGCGCCGTCGCCTCCGAAGTGCGCGCATCGCACTGAGCCCTGCCCGCTCCAGGGGCCACGCGTGTTCTATCGGATCTCACTGTCCGGGTGCGCTGCGTCATACGCGCGGCGCGCGTCTGCGATGGATTCGCGGTGGTCGAGCGACCAGTCCGCGAGCGCTTTGACGAGATGGGTCAGGCTTGCTCCGGTTTCGGTGAGTCGATAGTCGACCTGGGCGGGAACGGTGGGATAGACCGTGCGAGTGACCAGGCCGTCACGCTCCAGCCTGCGAACGGTCAGCGTCAGCATCCGCTGGGAGATGCCCTCGATGGCTCGCTGAAGCTGCCTGAATCGACGCGGGCCGCCGGCGAGCTCCACGATGACGAGCACCGACCATTTATCGCCCACCCGGTCGAGCACATCGCGGATGCCGCAGTCGGGGTGCTCGGGCAGCCCGCACGGATCGAGCTCGGCGGTGCCGGGGGTTACTTCGGTGTGCGTCACTGACACGAGACTGCCTCCTTGTGGGGTCGTGGCGGGTGCTCCAGGATTTCAGTGTAGTTACTGAAGAGAACCACGTAAGGAGTCGCCGCAACATGATCTTGGTCACCGGAGCCCACGGACAGCTCGCCTCACTCGCCCTGCATGAGCTGCACAGCCGAGGGGCCGCCGCGACGGGCGGCACCCGGAAGCCCGGCAGGAACGAGCGTCGCGTCGACTTCGATGACCCGGCATCGCTCGACTTCACCGGCATCGACGCACTCGTACTCACCTCCGCAGGTTATGCAGAGGACGACCAGGTCATCGCTCGTCACGCGGCCGCCATCGATGCCGCCGTCCGAGATGGCGTGAGCCGCATCATCTACACCAGCTTGGTCGGCGCGGGCGACCACCTCGGTTTCGCGCTGGCGCATCGTGCGACCGAACGACTGATCCGCGAGAGCGGGCTGGACTGGACGATCCTCAGAAACGGCCTGTACGCGGAGCTCTTCGGAGGACTCATGAGCTGGAACGACGGAGCGCTCGAGACACCGTTCGGAGCGGGAAGACTCGCGGCCGTGGCACGCGGAGACCTGGCGGCCGCTGCAGCGATCGTCGCGAGCGAACCAGCCGCCCACACCGGGAAGACGTACGAGCTGACCGGGCCGGCGATCAGCGCTGAGGACGTGGCGGAACGGCTCGGCGCGGCGATCCGGATGATCTCGCTCCGCGAGTACCGGGCGCGTCTCCTCGCGAACCCCGGCCTGCTTCCGTTCCAGCCTCCGATGCTCGCCTCGATCGCGACCAGCATCCGTCACGACTTCCTCGGCGACACCAGTCGCGATCTCGTCCAGCTCCTGGGACGCGAGCCGGCCGACGCGATCGCGGTCGCCGCGAACGCCACGGAGAGCATGCGCTGATCCTCGTCGCGATCTTCGCATTCCCCTGAGCATCCGCACTTCGTCGCGGTCGTCGCTCGGCATCCAGCTCACGCTGCGGAGGCCCGGGCAGGGCGTCACGATCACTCTCGCAGGCCGCGCGGGTCATGCGCGGGAAACTCGTGGGAGCCCTTCGGATCGACTGCTATCTCACGGTCTCGCCCTGGCTGCTCCCTCGGATCGGTCAGCATTTCGCCCACCATGAGCCGGTCGTGCAGCTGACTTCATCGAGGGCGGGTCGGCCGACCTGCAGGACCAGGCGAGCAAGGAGAGGCTCGACACCGCGCTCGTCTACGAGGCGCATCTGCGCGACCGCTTCGAGGGGCAGACGTTCACTCGCATGCGCCTTCAGGTCGCCTTCTCTCCGAGACATCCGCTCGCGCACCAGGAACGGGTCTGGACGAGCTGATCGGCTACTGCCAGGCGGAGTTCGGCGGGACGGGGCCCCCGCTACCCTTCCAACGGCACCTCGAATGTGAAGTGCGGCTCGTACCGACGTGCGGGCGGCACGATGAACTGCAGATACACCCCGAACTCGGCGATGGCGTCGAAGTAGGCGTACTCCCCGTCGCCGTCCACGCCGTGACCAGCCCCCGACATCGCCTCCGCGATACCCAGTCGCCGCATGCGCTCCCTGACCGGGACGAGGCTCGGCACCACCCACCCCAGGTGATGCAGGCCAGGTCCCCGGGCCTCGAGGAAATCGGAGAAGACACTGCGGCCCCCGGTGGGCTGGTCGAACTCGACGGCGGGCCCGAAGGAGGCGGGCACCACCGTCGTGCAGCCGTAGGATGCGGGCTTTTCGAGGTATCGCTGACATGGCACGAAACCGGCATCGTAGTTCCAGCCGTTCCAGTGCTCCACGCCGAACGCCCTGCCGTAGCTCGACACGGCAGCGGGCCAGTCGTCCGTCACGAAGGCCGCTTTATCGGGCGGCCGCGAGACGATCTCGCATGGCACGATCGAAGCTCCGTACCCGGTCATGCACGCTCACCTCCGCGCACGGTCTACACCACGGATGCGAGAGCGGGATCGAAGCCGAGGCGTACGCGGTCGCCCCGCGCGACACCCATCGCGGACTCCCGCGGGACGCGGGCCAGCACGGGTTCGGGCCATCCCGGATGCTCGGTCTCCAGCGAGACCTCGATGAGATCGCCGAGGAAGAAGGTGTCGCCGACCGTGCCCTGAAACGACAGCATGCCGGGCTCGGGATCGCTCTGCAGTCGCAGGACCTCCGGGCGCACCGCGATCCTCACACTGCTCTCGAAATCGCCAGCATCCGCATCGCGTGCGCTCCCTCGCTCCAAGGTGTGCACCATCCCTCCGTCCGCCTCGACGGAGATCGAATCCGGCCCCGAGGAGACGACCCGGAACGCGCTCGACTCGGCGCCGACCGGCAGGATGTTGGCGTTGGAGATGAAACGGGCGACGAACTCGTTCGACGGATGCAGGTAGAGGTTCGCCACCGTGTCGCAGGCGCGGACCCTCCCTTCATCCATAAGAGCGATGCGATCCGAAAGGATCAGCGCTTCCTCCTTGTCGTGGGTCACGTAGATGATCGTCGTCGAGAACTCCCGGTGCACTCGACGGATCTCGGCCAGGAGACTCTCCTTGAGTCTCCTGTCGAGTGCTCCGAGCGGCTCGTCCATCAACAACACGCGGGGTTTATAGGAGAGCGCGCGGGCGATCGCCACCCGTTGCTGCTGTCCCCCGGAGAGCTCCTCGGGGTAGCGATCGGCGAGGCCGTCGAGCTTCATCCGCTCGACCATCTCGGCCACGCGCTCGCGCACCGAAGCGCCGCTCATGCCCCGGCGCCGCAGGCCGTAGGCGATATTCTTGCTCACCGTCATGTGCGGGAACAGGGCATAGTTCTGGAACACCATGCCGATATCCCGCTCGGCGGGGCTGGAACCCGTGACCTCCTGCCCGTGGAGCCATACGCCGCCACCCGTCGGCGTGTCAAAGCCGGCGATGAGCCTCAGGAGCGTGCTCTTCCCGGAGCCGCTCGCCCCCAGCAGGCTGACCAGCTCGCCCTGGCCGACGGTCAGATCCACGCTGTCAAGGGCGACCACACTGCCGTAGCTCCGAGTCAAGCCACGGGCTTCGATCGCAGGGGTGTCGGGAAACGCCGGGACGGTGCCCGACTGCGCGGTGCTCATCATTCACTTGCTCTCTTTCGCACGGGTCATGGCCAGAGGGATCGCAATCGCAAAGCTCACGACGATTGTGATAATCGAGGCGATTGCCGGGACCACCGGTTCGCTGCCCCACTGCAGCGAATCGAGGATCCGCTTGGGCAGGGTGAGCTGCGAGGATCCGCCGACGAAGGACACGACGACGGCCTCCTCGAAGCTCGCCAGGAACGCCATTGCGGTGCCAGCAAGAAAGCTGGGAGCGGCGATCCGCACGCTCATGTCGAACCAAGCCCGCGCACGGCTCGCTCCGAGCGTGATCGCGACCAGCTCGTACTCGATCGGCAGTGCGCGTAGCCGGATCCCGCCCACAATCATTACGAACGGGATCGCGAGCATCGTGTGGGTCAGCGCCAACCCCCAGAACGAGCCGACCCAACCGAACTGCAGGAAGACACCGTACACCGCCACCGCATACGCGGTGACCGGAATGATGAGACTGCCGACGCTGATGTTCTCGAGCCAGGATCGCAACGGCAGTCCCGAGCGCAGGATTGCCTGCAGTGCCGCGAGCGACACCACGAGCGCCAGAAGCGATGCGACGAGGCCGAGCTGCACGGAGAGCCCCAGGCTCGCGAGCCACTTCTCCGATTGAAAGAGCTTGACGTACCGATCGACGCCCCAGGAAGTAGGAGGAAAGCGCATCGATGTATCGCCTGAGAACGACATGACGATGGTGAGAACGACGGGCGCGAGCAACGCAATAGCGGTCATGGCGGTGAGCAGGCCGCCGAGCGCGATCACGACTCGGCTCACGATGCGGGCCCTCGGTTTCATCGCAGCGCCCCCTTGAACGTACGTCCGCCGACCATGAGCAGCGCCGAACCGACCACGACGACCGCCACCACGAGCAGCACGGCCGCCGAAGCTGCGGCGGCGGGGAAGTCATAGCGTGCATTGATCTGCTGCGAGATGTAGGTGGCG
>JAPSIU010000095.1 GCA_031178565.1 Leucobacter sp.
CGGCCTGCCTCGTGCCCACCCCCCCACCTTGCCCCCGCCCGCCGGGGGGCCCCCCCGGGGGTGCCCCCCCCCCCCCCCGGCGTGGCCTATTTCGATACGCCTCTACGGCACCAGCCCTCCGGCGTCGGGGCCGTCGAGCCACTCGATGCCCGGGTAGCGCTTGAACCAGCTCACCTGGCGGCGCGCGTAGCGCCGCGTCAGTGCCTGCGTCTCCGCGATGGCGGCGGCCTGCGTCGTCTCCCCGCGCAGTTGCGCGAGCGCCTGCGCGTACCCGATGGCGCGGCTCGCCGTCTTCCCGCGCTCGATCCCGCGCGGGATCAATCCGGCGACCTCGTCGACGAGGCCGTCGGCCCACATCTTCGCGACGCGGCGATCGAGGCGGTCGACCAGTACGGATCGCTCGGCGCGAACGCCGATGATGCGGGTCTCGGGATACCAGAGCCGCGGCTCCTCGGGAAGCACCACCTGCGCGTCACCGCCGAGCATCGCGACTTCGAGCGCTCGAACGACACGACGAGGGTTGCGGATGTCCACCGCGCTCGCGGTCTCCGGGCTGAGGGAGCGCAATCGCTCGAGCAGCGGTTCGACACCCTGGACCTCGAGCTCCCCCTCGATACGTGCGCGCAGCGCCTCATCCCGCGGCGGGAAGCGGAAGTCGAAAATCGCGCTCGAGACGTAGAGCCCCGATCCCCCGACGAGAATCGCGTCGGCGCCGCGACGGTGGATCTCCTCGATCGCGGCGCGAGCGGCGGGCTGATACCGGGCGACGGCCGCCTCCTCCGAGGGGTCGAGCTCGTCGAACAGATGGTGCGGGATCCCCCGGCGCTCCTCGATCGGAAGTTTGGGGGTGCCGTTTACCATACCGCGGTTGCGCTGCTTCGGGTGGGGGTTGGGGGGCTGGGGGGGGGGGCCGGGGGGGGCGCGCGCCCGGGCGAGGTCGAGCGACAGCGCCGACTTCCCCGTGCCGGTCGCGCCGACGACGGCCCAGAGCCGCCGGCGCTCGCTCATCGGGTGCGGAGCGTGGGCAGTCCGAGGCTCACGGCGCGGGGCGCCGAGCCCGGCTCGGCCGGGGCCGAGGCCGGCCCCGGAACACCGCAGCTCTCCGCCTGACGGCGGTCCCAGGCGTCACCCGCCCTGGTGCGCCGGACAGCGTAGACGTCCGTCTCGTCGGCGATGAGGAAGTGCGGTGCGGCCGCGGTGAGCCGGACGGTCACGACGTCGCCCGGGCGCGGCAGCTCCCCGTCCTCGGGTACCGCGAAGTGCACCAGGCGATTGTCTTCCGCCCGGCCCGAGAGCCGATGCCGTTCAGCGTCCTTCTTGCCCTCGCTCACCGAGACGAGCACCTCGACGGAGCGGCCCACCTGTGCCTGGTTCTCCTCGAGTGAGACGCGCTCCTGCAGCGCGAGAAGGCGCTCGTAGCGCTCCTGCACGACCGCCTTCGGCACCTGGTCCTCCATCGTCGCGGCGGGGGTCCCCGGACGGATCGAGTACTGGAAGGTGAAGGCGCTCGAGAATCGTGACGCCTCCACCACGCGCATCGTGTCCGCGAAGTCCTCCTCGGTTTCGCCGGGGAAACCCACGATGATGTCGGTGGTGATCGCCGCGTTCGGGATCCGCTCCCGCACGGCGTCCAGTATCCCGAGGAAGCGCTTCGAGCGATACGAGCGGCGCATCGCTTTGAGAATCGTGTCCGAGCCCGACTGCAGCGGCATGTGCAGCGACGGCATCACGTTGGGCGTGTCGGCCATCGCGGCGATCACGTCGTCGGTGAAGGCCGCCGGGTGGGGGCTCGTGAAGCGCACCCGTTCGAGTCCCTCGATCTCGCCCATGGCCCGCAGCAGCTTGCCGAAGGCCTGCCGATCCCCGAACTCGACCCCGTACGTGTTCACGTTCTGCCCGAGCAGCGTGACCTCGATCGCGCCGTCGTCGACGAGAGCCTGGACCTCGGCGAGGATGTCTCCCGGACGACGGTCCTTCTCCTTGCCGCGCAGCGCGGGGACGATGCAGAAGGTGCAGGTGTTGTTGCACCCGACCGAGATCGAGACCCAGCCGCTGGAGGCGGAGTCGCGCTTGGTCGGCAGGGTCGAGGGGAACACCTCGAGGGATTCCAGGATCTCGACCTGGGCCTCTTGGTTGTGCCGTGCGCGCTCGAGCAGCGTCGGCAGGGATCCCATGTTGTGCGTGCCGAAGACGACGTCGACCCAGGGCGCCTTCTCCACGATCGCGCCCTGGTCCTTCTGCGCGAGACAGCCGCCGACCGCGATCTGCATCCCCTCGCGCTCCCGCTTCACGCCGGCGAGGTAGCCCAGGTTTCCGTAGAGGCGGTTCGCGGCGTTCTCGCGCACGGCGCAGGTGTTGATCACGACGACGTCGGCCTGCTCGGCGTCCTCCGCCGCGATGTAGCCGGCGGCTTCCAGGGAGCCGGAGAGCCGCTCGGAGTCGTGCACGTTCATCTGGCAGCCGAGTGTGCGCACCGTGTAGCTGCGGGGGCGTCCGTCGGGTCGGAGCGCGGCAGGCGACGGCTCGATCACGGTGGGGTCGGCTGATGCGAGACTCATGGATTCGATTCTATCGCCGCCCGATCAGCGGAAGCGGACCCCGCCCGAGGAGGGGCGCGCGGTGCCGTCGAGCGCCTCGCGCGCCGCTCGCACGGCTCGTTCCCCCGACCAGCCGCGGCGGGCGAGGAACCCCAGAAGGCGCCGCTCCGCGGTCTGCCGGTCGAGGTCGCCGAGCCGGCGGGCGCGGTCCTGGGCAGCACTGCGGAGAAGCTCGAACTCCTCCTCGTCGTCGAGCTCTCCGAGCGCCTCTTCGATCGCGCCGTCCGGCAGCCGGCGCTCGCGCAGCTTCATCCGGATCTGGGTCCGGCTGGCGCGCTTCGTGTCGCGCAGTTTCTCGGTGAGCAGGCGCGCGAGACCGAGATCGTCGAGGTAGTGGCTGCGCTCGAACTCGTCGATGACCGCGTCCACCTCGAAGGGCTCGTGCTCGAGACGCAGGAGGTCCTCCCGCAGCTCGCCGCTCGAACGCGCCTTGCGCGCGAGGAGGCGCACACCGTCGGCGTAGGCGCTGTTCGTGCTCGCATCCTCCTGAGAAACGCCTTCGCGCAACACGGATTCTTCCCCCCGTGCACGGCGCTCGATCGACGCGACACCCTCGACGGGCGCCTGGATCCCGACGGGCGCACGGGATTCGTCGAACGCACCGTCCCCGTTCGAGGAGATGCCCGCGGGATCGCCCGAGTCCTCCGGAGCGGGGACCCAGGAGCGCTGCCGCAGCAGCGATCGCAGCTCGATCACCTCGGCGAGATCGGCCCGGTCCTCTCCCGGCGACGGTTCAGGGTCGCCGGGAGGCGGAAGGAAGCGTACAGCCACGGGGCTCAAGCGCTCGCGCGCTGCTCGGACGAGGAAACCGGAGCGAGCGCGGGAGCGGGAGCCTCGGAGCCCGCCGCGGCAGCCTCCTCGCCTCGCCCGTTCACCCCGAGCTTCGTCAGGATCTTCTCCTCGATCTCGGCCGCCATGTCCGCGTGCTCGATGAGGAAGCGCCTCGCGTTCTCCATCCCCTGCCCGAGCTGATCGCCGTCGTAGGTGAACCAGGCTCCGCTCTTCTTGATGAGGCCCTGCTCCACGCCGTAGTCGATGAGAGAGCCCTCGCGAGAGATCCCGATGCCGTAGAGGATGTCGAACTCGGCCTGCTTGAAGGGCGGTGCCATCTTGTTCTTCACGACCTTCACCCGAGTGCGGTTTCCCACGGCGTCCGTCCCGTCTTTCAGGGTCTGGATGCGACGGATATCGAGTCGCACCGAAGCGTAGAACTTCAGCGCCTTACCGCCCGAGGTGGTCTCGGGGCTGCCGAAGAACACACCGACCTTCTCGCGGAGCTGATTGATGAAGATGCACGTGGTCTTGGTCGTGTTGAGGCTGCCGGTGATCTTGCGGAGCGCCTGGGACATGAGCCGAGCCTGCAGGCCGACGTGACTGTCGCCCATCTCGCCGTCGATCTCGGCCTTCGGCACGAGAGCCGCGACCGAGTCGATCACGACCAGGTCGACCGATCCGGAGCGGATCAGCATGTCCGCGATCTCCAGGGCCTGCTCACCGGTGTCCGGCTGAGCCACGAGCAGGGCGTCGATGTCGACGCCGAGCTTCTTCGCATACTCCGGATCGAGCGCGTGCTCGGCATCGATGAACGCCGCGATGCCTCCGGCCCGCTGCGCGTTCGCGATCGCATGCAGCGTCAGTGTCGTCTTACCCGATGACTCGGGGCCGTAGATCTCGACGACCCGGCCGCGCGGCAGGCCGCCGATGCCGAGCGCGACATCGAGCGCGACGGATCCGGTCGGGATGACTTCTACCGGGGCGCGCTCCTGACTGCCCATGCGCATGATCGCGCCCTTGCCGAAATTCTTGTCGATCTGCGCGAGCGCGGCCTCGAGAGCCTTCTCGCGATCCTTGGGTGCTGCCATCTCCTGCTCCTTACGTGTACGCGGCGACGCCGCTGGGTTGCTGCCTACCGACTGTCTTGACCCTGGAGGGCAGACAAGGCGTTGGTGGCTGTTGCTTCCAACCTAGGACGCACCACTGACACTCACGGTCGAGACGGCGAATCTGTGGGTAAGAAGTTTCTCAACTCACCTGTGCACGAAGATAACACTCATCGAACACATATTCGAATAATGCGTCGGCGAGTCGAGGCGAATCAGCGAAGATCCGCGGCCGCGAGGGCTGGCCACCAGGGTCAGCCGCGAGGGCCGGCCGCGACGGTCAGCCGCGAGGGTCGACGAGCCCGCGACCGTGACGGCGCTCCACGGGCACATCGAGATCGACGCACAGCGCCTGCCAGACATCTCGCGCGGGCACCCCGCGCTCCAATGCCTCGTGCGCGGTACCGCCGAGAGCGGTCAGCCAGTGATCGCGGATAAGCACTCCGGCGTAGTCGGTGCCGAACTCGGCTGCGCACGCGCGCCGGAACTCACTCAGCTTCATCCCGGCTCCTCCGCCCCTCCGGAAACGGCGAAGCGCCCGAGCCTCGAAGACTCGGGCGCTCGCATCGCGCTCTGCCCGCGCGGAAACCTGTCGGCCTCACCGCGGCTAGGACACCAGCTCGGGCGCGTAGCCCGACACCAGCTCCGCAGGCACCGTGTCCGGCACCCGTCCCGCAAGAGGCATCGACAGCCCCTCGCCGACCGCGAGGCGTTCGCTGACCTCGCCCATGATCACCGAGAGCGGCGTATCGAGCGCGTCCGCGACGGCGGCGAGAATCTCGCTCGACGCCTCCTTCTGCCCTCGTTCGACCTCACTCAGGTACCCCAGCGCGACGCTCGCCTCGCCGGCGACCTGGCGCAGCGTGCGTCCCTTCTGCAAGCGGAAGTCACGCAGCACGTCGCCGATCTCTTGACGCATCAGCACCATGTGAACCCTCCTTCTACTCGCACGGTTCGTGTCCGTGCATCCAGCCTACCCGCTCGCAAGCGGGATTGCCGCTGCGGGAACACCATCCAGTGTGCTCGGTGTCACTGGAAGTAACCAAGAGATTAGCCGGGCTATTCCTGAAACTTTGCTGAACTTGAGTGCGGTTGACTCAGGTTTCTTCGACGCGGTACGCGGGCCGGAGCAGTGCGAGATCTCACCCTCGCTCGAGGCGCTCGAGGAGCATTCGGAGCGCGGCGGCCACCGTGGCGCTCCGGATCGCGCTGCGATCGCCGCGAAGTCGGAGCGGAACGGCACGCGTCTCGTCATCCGCGCTCAGGCCGAGCCACACCGTGCCGGCGGCCTGACCGGTCTGGGGATCCGGATCGGGTCCCGCCACACCCGTGGTGGCGACTCCCAGATCCGCGAGCCTCGGAGAACCGGCACCGAAGCCCGGCTCGCCCGGCTCGGCCGGACCAACGATCCCGTCCGCCACCGCGCACGCCGACCGCGCGCCGAGCGCCATCTGCCGCGCCACCTCCTCGTCCACGGGTCCCCGCTCGAGCAGCAGTCCGGCGTCGACCCCGAGCAGGGAGCTCTTCAGGAACGTGTCGTAGGCCACTATGCCTCCCGAGAATACGAGCGACGCTCCCGGTACCGAGACGAGCGCATGCGCGAGGAGTCCCCCGGTCAAGGACTCGGCGACCGCGATCCGCAGCCCTCGGTCCGTCGCCGACTCGACGACCGATCTCGCGAGGCGATCGATCTCCGGCGATCCACCCGCGACGACCCCCTCCCCGCCGGGGCCGTCGGGCCTCGACGCGTTCACCGGGCGCTCTTCCCCGCACGCACGAAGCCGACGACGTAGTCGATGCCGCTCGCGATGGTGAGCAGCACCGCGATCGACATGGTGACCGCGTTGACCCAGTGGGCGACGGGCGCAGCGGCGCCCAGCACGCTCGCGAGCGGCAGGAGCGCCAGAGTGATCGCGACCGCCTGGGCGACCGTCTTGAGCTTGCCCATCCACGCCGCCGCCACGACGACGTCGCGGGCGACCATCAGGCGATGGATCGTGACACCGATCTCGCGCACCAGGACGACGATCGTCACCCACCAGGGCAGTTCGAGCAGGATCGAGAGCCCGACCAGCGCCGCTCCCGTCAAGAACTTGTCCGCGATCGGATCCAGCAGCTTACCCAGGTCGGTGATGAGACCGCGGGATCGCGCGATGTGCCCGTCCCAGGCGTCGGTCGCGATGGCGACCACGAAGAACACTGCGGCCGCCCACCTCCACGGCCCCATCGCTCCGTCGTCGGCGAGGAGCATCCAGACGAAGAACGGGGTGGCGACGATGCGCGCCGCCGTGATGACATTCGGGGCGTTCCAGTTGCTGGGGCGCGCGGGGCGCGAGTCGCTTCCGGTCATGTCAGCAGCTTAGCGCCCGGGCACCAGGAGCACCGGGCAACGCACCCCACGAGGACCGGCAGCACCGCCGTCGGCCTGTCGGTCAGTACGGGTACACCTCGACCAGAAGCTCTCCGCCGTCGATCCGGATCTCGACCTCCGCCTCGGCCGCCCACCCCGAGACCTCGGCCGTGAACGGCTCGCCGCTCGTGTCCTGACCTCGCAGCGTCACGGCGAAATCGCCGACGTCGTCGATCTCGGTCCACCCGCTCGCGACGTGCTCCTCCCACAGTTTCGGCGTCTCCAGCATCTCGACCTCGGCCTCCGCTCTGCCCGAGACGCGGACGTCGGAGTCGTCGACCTCGATCCCGCACTGGCGGAGCGCGTCGACCGTCGTCTCGGAGGCGCAGTCCTCGTACCACTCGGTGACCCGGCGCTGGGCCTCCTTCGTATACTCCGCGTTCGGCTCGAACCACTCCCAGGCGTCGAAGTAGCTCAGCTCGGGGGTCACGCGCAGCGCGCTCCCGCCGACCGGATCGAGATACTCGCTCGTCGACACGATGTCGTAGGCACCGGCGTACGCGCGGACTTCGCCGTCGGCCGGAATGGCCTCGTCCAGACCCTCGAGCGAGAGCACGTCGCCGAACGGCGAGGAGTACATCACGGTGTACTGGAGGCCCGAGCCGACCGTCCACTGCTCATCGTCGTCGCGGAGCAGCTCGATGCGGTCGGTGAAACGCTCTCCCTGCAGCTCGAACTCGACGTCGCCCGACGCTCTGCCGCGATCGAAGTCGACCCGGAAGTCCCTGAGCTCGACGTTCGAGATGTGCTCGGCCTCCGCCAGCACGTCGGAGTCGAGCATCGGACCGGATCCGGAGTCCATCCCCGACAGCTCGTTCGCCTCCTCGGCGTCGCCGTCCGCCACGGCCTGAATGTAGCGCTCCGCCGTCGCCCGGACGGTTCCGCTGTTGTTCATCCTCGCGTCGAGTGCGACGACCGCAGCCGCGCCTCCGAGCACGAGGACCGTCAGCGCGATGCCGGCGCCCCAGACCCAGCGCGGGACGGAGGGGGGCATTCCGGTCTCAGCAGAAACAGACTCGAGGCCCGTCGTATCGCTCATGCCCGTGCTCCTCTCGCGCCTAGTCGCGCCCGGTCAGGCGCCAGGCGTCCTCGTCGTCGTCACCGTCGACCTCTTCCAGCGACGCACGGCTCCTCGCGATCGGATCGTCGTACCGGTCATCGCCGTATCCGTCGGAGTCGTCCCGCAGCGGCTCGATCACGTCGGTGACCGCGCCGTCGGCGACCCCGTCGGCGGACGCGGGTTCGAATGCAGATGGCCGCGGAGCGGCGCGAGCCGGCTCGGCGGGGTCCGCCATCGACGCGGCGGGCGCCTGCGGCATCGGCGGAGCAGACGGCATCGAGGGCGCAGGTGGCGCCGCAGGCGCCGACGGCGCTCCCTTGATGCGCGCCAGCACCTCGGGCAGCTGGTCCGGCGTGACCAGCACGTCGCGCGCCTTCGAACCCTCGGAGGGCCCGACGATGTCGCGGGACTCCATGAGGTCCATGAGACGCCCGGCCTTCGCGAAGCCGACGCGCAGCTTGCGCTGCAGCATCGAGGTCGAGCCGAACTGCGAGGTCACGACGAGCTCCACTGCGGCGAGCAGCACCTCGAGATCGTCTCCGATGTCGGCGTCGATCTCCTTCTTCTCAGCGGCCTGCGTCACGTCGGCGCGATACTCCGGGCGGGCCTGGGCCTTGACGTGGGAGACGACCTGATGGATCTCGGCCTCCTCCACCCAGGCGCCCTGCACGCGCACCGGTGTGGAGATGCCCATGGGGAGGAAGAGACCGTCTCCCTGGCCGATCAAACGATCGGCTCCGGGCTGATCGAGGATGACGCGGGAGTCGGTCACCGATGCGACGGCGAAGGCGAGGCGGCTCGGCACGTTCGCCTTGATGAGACCGGTGACCACGTCGACCGAGGGACGCTGCGTCGCGAGCACGAGGTGGATGCCCGAGGCGCGCGCGAGCTGGGTGATGCGCACGATCGAATCCTCGACGTCGCGCGGGGCGACCATCATGAGGTCGGCGAGCTCGTCGACGACGACGAGCAGGTACGGGTACGGCTTGAGCTTCCGTTCGCTTCCGGCGGGCAGGACGATCTCGTTGTTCACGACGGCCTTGTTGAAGTCGTCGATGTGGCGGAAGCCGAAGCTCTCGAGGTCGTCGTAGCGCATGTCCATCTCTTTCACGACCCACTGCAGCGCTTCCGCGGCCTTCTTGGGGTTCGTGATGATGGGGGTGATGAGGTGGGGAACGCCCTGGTAGATCGTCAGCTCGACCCGCTTGGGGTCGACGAGCACCATGCGCACGTCGGCCGGCGTCGCTCGCATGA
>JAPSIU010000096.1 GCA_031178565.1 Leucobacter sp.
ACCGCGACGGTGTCACCGTGCACGAAGGCGAGCGCCGAAGGACCGGCGAGCTCGTCATCGAATGCGGTGATCCCGGCGTTGTTGGCCGCAATCTTGGTCAGCGTGTTCTTCGCCACAGCGTACGTCGCGTGCTCGCGGATGCTGTTGCGGAGTTCCCGCAGCTGGGCAACCGTGAGACCGCGGTACTCAGTCAGCAGAACGGCGGTCGACTCTTCAAACTTCTGCTGAAGATCGGCAACCGTAGCGTCCTTCGTAGCCATGGCGCTCCCTAGCTTGTCGTACCCGCGCAGCGGTTGCCGCTCGGGGGCCGCGCCGCTCGGAGGCTTCTCGCTCAGGTGCACCCTGAAACGAGAAAAGCTCCGGCGCGCACGCACGGAGCTTCAGAGAATCGGGATCGGGATCCCGCTCAAGGAGTTCGTACCTGCGCAGGTCTCCGCTTTCGCGGACGTTCCGGGATCCTTTCGGATCCTACCGGCGGTCTTGGGCCAAGGAGGAGCCTATCACACTCTCGACCGGGATTGCTCGCTCACCTCGAGAGCCGCCCGCCTCGAGAGCCCGCCCGCCGCGAGAAAGAGATCGGGCGCCTCCCGAGGGAAGCGCCCGATCCGAGGGTGAGGACTAGCTCACCGGCTTGAGCATGTAGCCCGCGCCGCGCACCGTGTGCAGCATCGGGTCCCGGCCGCTGTCGATCTTCTTGCGCAGGTAGGAGATGTAGAGCTCCACCACGGTCGACTTGCCCGTGAAGTCGTACGCCCACACGCGATCGAGGATCTGCGCCTTCGACAGCACTCGATTCGGGTTGCGCATGAGGTACCGCAGCAACTCGAACTCGGTGCTGGTCACCGTGATCGGCTCGCCCGAGCGCTCGACCTCGTAGCTGTCCTCGTTGAGCGTGAGGTCGCCGACGCGGAGCACGGGATCCGGCTGCTGGGAGAGCAGGATCTGAGAGCGACGCACCAGGCCGCGCAGACGCGCGATCAGCTCTTCGAGGCTGAACGGCTTGACGACATAGTCGTCGCCGCCCGCGGTGAGGCCGTTGACACGATCCTCGACCGAGTCCAGCGCGGTCAGGAACAGCACCGGGAACATCTCGCCGGCGCCCCTCACCCTGGCCAGCAACTGCATCCCGTCGAAATCCGGCAGCAGAATATCGAAGACCGCCACATCCGGGGCGAAGGTTCGAATCTTCTCGAACGCTTCCTGCCCGCTTGCAGCGGTCTCGATCTCCCACCCCTCGTAGCGCAGCGCCATGGCGATGAGCTGGGTGATCGATTCCTCGTCATCCACGATCAGCGCGCGGATCTTTCCCCCGTCGGCCCGCATGAGGGCTTGTGAATCCATGCTGTAATCGTGCTCCTCTCGGCTGGACTCGGGCTGTGGACCCGAGAAGCGCGAACTCTGCGGACCCACTGCACCGGTTATCTCGCGCCGCACCCTTGCCGGGGCAGCACCTGACGACGAGAGCCTACTGCTTTTGCAGTACCTCCGCACCTAACATCTGATGTGCAAATGAACCCTCCGGGAGCCGCCTGGACGCAGGGCCGTGAGATTCCGTGTCAAGATCCGCGGGATTCCGCGCCTGGGAGCAAGAACGCGCACACCGTCCATAATTCGAGCCGGCGAAAAAATTCGCGGAGAAGGGGCGTACGGTTCCCGGCGAAGGCCCGCATTCAGCGCCCGCGAAGCCCGGTCGTACCTGCCCGAAAATCGGCCCTGTTCTGGGATTTGCTTCCGAATCCAGTCAGGATCCGCCGGTCTGAGCAGAGCGTGCGCGCCTCGAAAAATTCACACCACGCCCGAGCCCCGCCGGCTCGCTCAGGGCACTCGTGGGACACTGGACGGGTGATCGTCTCGACCCCCGCCTACCTCAGCAGAATGGTCACCGACGGCACCGATCGCATGGCGTGGATGCGCGCACGGGCACGCGGTATCACGGCCACCGACGTGGCGAAGCTCTCCACCCCCCGATCGCTCGAGGCGGCCGCTCACGAGAAGCTCCACGGAAGCCGTTTCAGCGGGAACGCCTACACCGAGCACGGCAAGGCGCGGGAGCCCGAGATCGCGACATGGGTCACGCGCGAGCACGGGATCCGACCGAGCCAGGCCCTCTTCCACGCGGAGGCCGATCTTCGCCACCTCGCCACACCCGACGGGCTCGTCGAGCGGGAAGGCGGCGCCCTCGAGCTCGCCGAGATCAAGACCACGAACAAGGAGTGGCGTTCGATCCCGCGCAACTATCTGCGGCAGGTGTGGTGGCAGCAGTACGTGCTGGGCGCCGAGCGCACCCTCGTCGTGTGGGAGCGGCACGAGAACTTCCTTCCCGTCGGGGACCCGCTGTGCCGCTGGGTCGATCGCGACGAGAACGAGATCGAGCGCCTGGTACACCTCGCCGGGAAGCTCATCGACGTGCTCATCGAGCGGACGAGCTAGCGAGCCCCTCCTCCCTTCCCTGCCGTCCCTCCCCCTTCCCCTGCCGTCCCCCTCCCTCCCCGGTTCGCTTGGCGCTAAGTGCGACCTCAATCGATTGAGGTCGCACTTAGCGCCAAGCGAATGGCGTGTCGGGCGTCGCGGAGGCCGAAGGCGCGGGAGGTCGCGTCCTACCAGAAGCCGACGGACGCTCCCCGGTCGGAATCCGAGCCGCCGCCAATGGGTGGATCGACCCGGTGCGCGCTCTGCGTGGAGTGCTCGTAGTTGCGCTCCATGAGCTCCTGCAGTGCGTCAGCAACCCGCTCGGAGCCCGGCACGTCCTCGAGCCGCAGGCTCTCAGCACCGAACAGCACATCGATGTCCCCCGCGCCGCACAGCCGCTGCAGCAGCCCGCGGCGCAGCCGAACCTCTCGAACTCTCGCGAGCGGGATCTCGGACCGGTGACGCACGAAGAAGCCGTGCCGCACGATCACCCGCCGGGTGGTCACCGTGGTGCGATGGGCGAGCCACGCGAGGACCGGGAGCACTCCGAGCAGCAGGCCCAGCACCGCGGCGCCGCCTCCCGCGAGCAGGTTCATCCACGGAGCGGGGAGCGCACCCACCCAGTAGCCCGACGCCCCCGCGAGCGCGACGAGCAGGATCACCGGGAACGCGAGGCGGCGCCCGTGCCTGCGAAACCTCAGCAGGACGAGCTCGGGTCTGGTGTAGCTCTCGGGAAGCGGGCCGAGCGCCGACTCGACGTCGGCCGAGGCCGGCGGTTGGCGGCGGGGGCTCATGCCCCTATTCTGCACGGTTCATCTGCGCGCCCGCACCATCGCCCTCCCCCGAGACCGCCTGTCCCGACGCAGCCCCACCCGACGCAGCCTCACGCGGCGCGGCCTCACCCGACGCGGCCTCCGACATGGATGCGACCGCGCGGGATACCGCTCCCCGCTCGGACTCCTGAGCAGACGAGGACGACGCCCGACCGGCGGCGGCACCGGCCGCACCTCCGGCGACGACGCCGTTGAGCATTCCCACGAGGTCGATGCCGACCGTCTCGCGCGCCATCTCGAGGAGGCCCTTGATGTTGCCCATCGCGTCGCCCGTGACCTTGGAGGTGCCGTCCGTCGAGACGACCGTCATGTTGTCGATCGCGCCGATCGCCTGCGCGTACTCGCCCGCGATCTCCGGCAGCAGGTGGATGAGCTCCTGCGCGAGCACGGCCTGCGACTGGGTCTCCAGCGCGCGAGCGCGAGCGTCGATCGCCGCGGCTTCGGCGGTGCCCTTCGCCTCCAGCGCCGCGGCCTCGGCCCGGCCCTCCGCTTCGAGCGCCTCGGAGGCCGCGATACGCGCCGCGCGGTTCGCGAGACCCTCGCGCTCGATCGCCTTCGCGCGACCCTCCGCAGCCGAGACCGAAGCGGTCGCCTCGGCCTTCGCGAGCGCCTCGACCCGGTACGCCTCGGCCTCCGCGACCGCGCGCACGTCGGCGTTCAGTCGCTCGGTCCTCAGCGCGACCTCGCGCTGAGCCGTGATCTGCTGCTGCTCGACGATCGCCTGCTGCTGGATCGCCTGCTCGAGGGGCTCCGCGGCCGACGCCTGCGCCGTGGCCTTATCGGTCTCGGCCTGGATCTCGGCCTGGCGGAGCTTCAGCTCGCGGTTGCGGTCGAGCAGCACCTTCTCGGCCGCGATCTTCGCCTCCTGCGAGGCCTGGTAGGCGTTGGTCTCGGCGATATCGGCTGCCTGGCGCACCTTCGCGGCCTCGGGGCGACCGATGTTGACGATGTAGTCGGCGCCGTCGCGAATCTCCTGGATCTGCAGCGTGTCGACCACGAGGCCCTGCTTCGTGAGCGCCTCCTCGGCCGCTTCCAGCACGCTCTGCGCGACGACCGCGCGGTCGCGGATGATCTGCAGGACCGTGAGTCCACCGATGATCGAGCGCAGCGAGCCCGAGAGCACCTCCTGCGTCGACTCGTCGATCTCGTCGGAGTTCGAGAGGAATCGCTGAGCCGCGGCGCGGATCATCTCCTGCGTCCCGCCCACCTTGACGACGGCGACCGCCTGCGCCTGCATCGTGATACCGTCCGTCGTCTGCGCCTCGGTCGTGATCGAGAGCCTGCGGGAGCGCAGCGAGATGGTGAACGACTTCTGCACGAACGGGACGACGAAGACGCCGCCGCCCGTCACGACCTTCTGGCCCGAGAGATCCCGGCTCCTCTGCCCGGTGGCGTCGACGACCTCCTTGCCCTTGCCTCCCGTCACGATGATCGCCTCGTCGGGCTTGGCGATGCGATAGCGCTTGATGATGACGAGCGCGATCAGCACCAGCGCGATGACGGCGCCGAAGATGCCGATGATGGCGGGGCTTGCGAGGAACATGTCGTCTCCGATCAGTCGGACGGTAGGTCGGTGGAGGTCTGAGGACGGACGAGGGTCTCGACCCGGACCGAAGTCGAGGTGATGGTCTGGACGATGCGCACCGAGACGCCGCGCGGGATCGGCTCGTCCGCGGTCGCGGAGAGCGAGATCCGCTCGCCGTGGCGGATCGCGGCGACCTCGCCGAGCCCGCCGGCCGGGATCGCGAGCACGACGGAGGCCTCCGAACCCACGAGATCCTGCCCGCTCACCGCGGTGGTCGATTCGGCTCCCCGGATCAGACGGGTCAGCCACCACGCCGCCGCGCCGCCGAGCAGGCCCGCGAGCGCCCCGACGACCGCGGCGACCGGTGTGCTCATCCCGGCGCCCACGCTCGCGAACGCCGTGAAGCCGAAGATCGACGTGAAGGCCGCGATCGTGGTGAGGCTGAGCGGCCCGTCGCCGAAGTCGAACGCGTCGAAGATGCCGTCGAGCAGGAGGGAGATGAGCAGCAGCACGCCGCCCACGATCCCGATCACGAGGAAGATGCCGCCCGCGAAGAGCGAGCCGTCGAGCAGGCGCTCGATCCAGTTCACGATGCCGTCCACGTGCGCCCTCCTTCCTCCTGTTGTTCTACTGCGAGGTTATCAATAGCGTCGGACATCGGGAGGCGCGGGACCGCGGAGAGCAGCTCGCGGCTGTAGTCCGCCCGGGGCCGCACGAAGAAGTCCGGGCCTCCGAGCTCGACGATCCGTCCCCGATGCATCACGGCGACGCTCTCGCAGAGCTCGTGCACCACCGCGAGGTCGTGCGACACGAACACGAGCGCGAGCCCGAGTTCGCTCCGCAGATCCCGGAGCAGCTCGATCACCGCCGACTGCACGGAGACGTCGAGCGCACTGGTGGGCTCGTCGGCGACGAGCACCCGCGGCTCCACCGCGAGCGCCCGCGCGATCGCGACCCGCTGCCGCTGCCCCCCGGAGAGCTCGTACGGATGAGCACGGGAGAGCTCGGGATCGAGACGCACGAGCGTCAGGAGCTCGGCGATCCGCCGCCTCGCCGCGGGACCGGTCGCGAGACGGTGCACACGCAGCAGCTCGCCGAGCATCTGGCCGACCGTCATCCGAGGGTCGAGGGAGGAGTACGGGTCCTGCGGGACGAGCTGGATCGCCCGCAGCTCCTCCCGACTGCGACGGCCGCCGAGCGGGACGCCGTCGAGCAGGATCTCCCCCTCCGCGGCGCCGAGCTGTCCGGCGATCGCCCGGGCCAGGGTGGTCTTGCCCGAGCCGGACTCCCCCACGATCCCGACGGCGCCGCCGCGGGGGACCGAGAACGAGGCGCCGGCTACGGCCGCAGCCCGCCCGTACCGCACCTCGACCCCGCGGAGTTCGAGCGCGGGGCGTTCGAACTCCGCGGGGCGGTCGTCACCCTCGCCCGCCGAGCGGAGACGGCTCGACGAAGCGGGTTCGTGGAGCCGTTTCCGCTCGCTCGCGGAGGCCCCCTCGTCGTCTCGCACGAGTTCGAGCGACGGCAGGCGCGGCACCGCGTCGAGCAGCGCCCGGGTGTACGGGTCCGCGGGATCCCGCACGAGCCGCTCCGCGGGCCCCGACTCGACGATCCGCCCCTCCCGCATCACGAGGATCCTGTCGCACAGCGCGGCGACCACCGCGAGATCGTGACTCACGAACACCAGCGTGAGCCCGCGCTCGCGGCGCAGCTCGTCGAGCAGCTCCAGCACCTGGCGCTGCACCGTCACGTCGAGCGCGGTGGTCGGCTCGTCGCAGAGCAGCACGGCCGGATCGCCCGCGAGCGCCATCGCGATCACGACGCGCTGCCGCTGCCCGCCCGAGAGCTGGTGCGGGTAGGACCGGGCCATCCGCTCCGGCTCGGGCAGCCGGACGAGCCGCAGCAACTCTCGCACCCGGGCGTCCGCACCTCGAACGCCGGCGGCGAGCACCGCCTCGCGGAGCTGCACCCCGACGCGGGTGAGCGGGTCGAGCGCGGTCAGCGGATCCTGGAACACCATTCGCACCTCGCCGCCCAGCGCGATCTCCCCCGCGGCGACTCCGGTCCCGGCCGGCATCATGCCGAGCAGCGCGCGCAGGGTGAGGCTCTTGCCGGATCCCGACTCGCCGACGATGCCCACGGCCTCGCCCCGCCGAGCCTCGAGGTCGATGCCGCGCACCAGTTCGCGCCCGTCGCCGTCGGCCTCGATCCTCAGGCCGCGCGCGAGCACGGCGCCCGGCTCGACGCCGCGGGTGCCCCCGGCGACAGAGCCCCCCGCTCCGACCGGAACGCGCCGCGCACCGGACCCGCGCGGCCCTCCGGACCCCCGCCGCGCACCCGACACCCGCAGCGCGTCGCCGATGCCGTCGCCGAGCAGAGAGAGCGCGATCCCGGTCACCACCACCGCGAGCCCGGGGAGCGCCGAGAGCCACCACTGCGTCGTGATGAACTGCTGCCCGTCCGCGATCATGGTGCCCCAATCGGGGGTTGGCGGCTGGATCCCGAGCCCGAGGTACCCGAGCGTCACGATGGCGACCATGATGAGCACGATCTCCGTCATGAGCAGCACGATCGCCTGCGGCAGCACGTTCGGGAGCACGTGCCGCAGCAGCACCCGCGCGTGCGAGAGCCCGCCGCCGCGCGCGGCCTGCACCCATCCCGCCTCCCGCAGCGACGCCGTCATGGCCCGCAGCACGCGGGCGTATCCCACCCAGCCGACGAGCGCGAAGGCCAGCACGATGCCGCTCTCCCCCGCGCCGACCGCGAACACGATCGCGATCACGATGACGTAGAAGGGGAACGCGATGACGGTGTCCGTGATCCGCGATGCCAGCCAGTCGGTCGCGCCGCCGAAGTACCCCGAGACGAGACCGACCGCGGTCCCGATCGCGAACGGTGCGAGCGAGGCGAGCACGGCGATCCGCAGATCCGTCTGCGCCGCGAAGAGCATCCGGGAGAGCACGTCGCGCCCGAGCTGATCGGTGCCGAACCAGTGCTCGGGCGACGGCGGCAGCAGCCCGCCCGTGAGGTTCTGCTCGCTCGGAGAGTACGGTGCGATGACGGGGGCGAGGATCGCCGCGGCCAGGATCAGGCCGGTGAGGATCGCGCCGCTCACGAAGGCGGGCGATCCGAGTGCGCGGCGAGCGAGGTTCATCGGCGGATCCCCCCGCCGTGCTGCGCGGAGTCGCCGAACCCCTCGGGGGCGAGATGCTGCGAATCCGGGAGGGGAGCGCGTTCCGCCGAGGGCGGGGCGGTCTCGCCGCTCCCCCGGGCGTCTGCCACGCGCAGGCGCGGATCCAGCAGCGCCGCGAGCACACCCGCGAGCGTCGTGACGAGCACCACGACCACTGCGCAGTAGAGCGCCACGCCCTGCACCACGGGGAAGTCCCTGCTGCCGATCGACTGGAACAGCAGCGTTCCCAGGCCGTTGATGCCGAACACCTTCTCGACCACGAGCGTTCCGCCGATGAGGTACGCGGTGTTGACGCTGAGCAGGGTCAGGGTCGGCAGCGCCGCGCCGCGCACCACGTGACGCCACAGGATCCGCCGCTCGGGCACACGCGCCGCCCGGAGGGTCGTCACGAAATCGGCCGAGAGCACGTCGATGAGCTGCGCGCGGAGCGAGCGGATGAGCGGCGGCGCCATGCCGAGCGCGACGGCGAGCGACGGAAGGAGGAGGCTGCGCAGCGGTTCGCCCGGACCGGAGCCCACGCCCCCGACGGGGAGCCATCGCAGCTGCACCGCGAAGACGATGATGAGCAGCAGGCCGATCCAGAACAGGGGCATCCCCATGCCCGCGGCCGGGAGGACCCGCACGACGTGATCCACCCAGCCGTCCTTGCGCAGGGCGGCCGCGAGGGCGAGCGGGACCGCGAGCAGCACGGCGAGCAGCACGGCCAGACCGACGATCCCGAGGCTCACGGGCGCCCTCGCGAGGATGAGCTCGCGGGTCGAGGATCCCGTGACCAGGGAGTCGCCCGTGTCGAAGCGGGTCGCCACCTGCGCGAGGAAGCCCGTGAACTGCTGCCAGAGGGGAAGATCGAGACCGAGCCGCCCCCGGAGGGCCGCGATGGAGGCGGGTGTGGCGCGCTCTCCGAGGATCATGGCCGCGGGATCCCCCGGCACCATGCGCAGCAGGAAGAAGACGGCGACCACGACCCCGAACATCACCGGGACGACGCGGCCGAGGATCCGCCCGGCCGCGCGCAGCACTCGGTTTCCAGTGCCCTTCTTCACAGCCTTACACTAGCCGCCCGTCAGCCACACGTCCTGGAAGCGCACGCTGCCGTTGGGCAGCACGGCGAAGTCCTGCACGTCGCCCGTCGTCGCCTTGAGGTTCGACGGGAAGAACAGCGGGATGTAGGGGACCTTCTCCGCGAGGATCTGCTGGATCTCCCGG
>JAPSIU010000097.1 GCA_031178565.1 Leucobacter sp.
CAAGAAGGAGTTCGTCGCGGGCGATCTGCGCAAGTTCAGCACGGCCATCATGCCGATCGCGGCCGCCGCGGGAGGGGTGATCGTTCCCGCGCTGATCTACATCGGGATCGTGTGGCAGCTGCCCGAGCTCAGGCACGGGTGGGCGATTCCCACGGCGACGGACATCGCGTTCGCCGTCGCGGTGCTCGCGATCATCGGATCGCACCTGCCGAGCGGGCTGCGGATCTTCCTCCTCACACTCGCCGTGGTCGACGATCTGATCGCGATCGGCATCATCGCGATCTTCTACACCTCCGGCATCGAGGTCGTGCCGCTGCTGCTCGCCTTCGCCGTCATCGCGATCTACGGACTCATCGCGCAGCGGCACCGGGAGTTCTTCAGACTCCGCCCCTTCGCCGCGTGGGTGATCCTGCTCCCCCTCGGAGCGGTGGCGTGGGCCCTGATGCACGCCTCGGGCGTCCACGCCACCATCGCCGGCGTCCTGCTCGGCTTCACCATTCCCGTACTCCACCGGAAGAGCGCGAGCGACGAGGCGCAAGCCCGGCCGGGCCTCGCGGAGGAGTTCGAGCACCGCTTCCGGCCACTGTCCGCCGGCCTCGCGGTGCCGGTGTTCGCGTTCTTCGCCGCCGGAGTCTCCGTGGGCGGGTTCGAGGGCATCGGGGCGGCGATGACGCACCCGCTCACGTTCGCGATCATCGCGGCCCTCGTGCTCGGCAAACCGATCGGGATCGTCGCCACGACGTGGGTCATGACGAAGCTCACCCGCAGCAGTCTTGATCCCGACCTGCGATGGATCGACATGGTCGGCGTCGGGATGCTCGCGGGGATCGGGTTCACCGTGTCCCTCCTGGTCGCCGAGCTCACGTTCGCCGCCGGATCTCACGAGCACGACTACGCGAAGGTCGCGATCCTCACGGCGTCGCTCATCGCGGCCGTCCTCGCCGCCGTCCTGCTGGGCCTGCGCAACCGGCGCTATCGGCGGATCGCGGAGCGCGAGGCCGTCGACGCCGACAGCGACGGCATCCCCGACGTCTACCAGGGCGACGGCTAGAGCGCCCCGGCGAGCGCGAGAAGCGCGCCGCCTCCGGCGCCCGCGAGGACGGCGACCCACGCGGGGAGCTTCCACACGGCGAGCAGCAGGAGGCATCCGAGTGCGAGCAGCAGCGAGGCCGGACCCGTCACGCCCGAGAGGAGCACGGGATCGTAGAGCGCGGCCGCGAGGATGCCCACGACCGCAGCGTTCGCGCCCGCCATCGCCGAGCGCACCCTCCGCCGGGTTCGCAGCCGGTTCCAGAACGGGAGCGCCGCGAGCAGCAGGAGCATGCCCGGCAGGAACACCGCGATGAGCGCCAGCCCCGCAGCGGCGATGCCGCCGACCCCGGGTTCCATCTCGGCCCCGAGATATGCGGCGAAGGTGAAGAGCGGCCCCGGCACGGCTTGAGCGGCGCCGTAACCGGCGAGGAACTGCTCGGGCCCCACCGCCCCGCCGATCGCCGGCTCGGACTGCAGCAGCGGGAGCACCACGTGTCCGCCGCCGAAGACCAGCGCACCGGCGCGCGTGAAGGCGTCGGCGATCCCGACCCAGGACGAGCGCAGCAGCTGCGCGCCGATCGGCAGCGCCACGAGCAGCAGGATGAGCACGCCGAGCGCTGCGAGGCCGACCCTGCGGGACACGCCCGCGCCGAGCGCTTCCGCCGAGTCCGGGGGCGTCGCCCTGCAGACCAGCACCCCGGCGGCGAGTCCCAGGACGATCGCGGCGATCTGCCCCGTGCTCCCGGGGAGCAGCAGCGCGAGCATCGCCGCGGCGAGGCCGATCAGCGTCCGGCGCGCGTCGGGCGCGAGCGTTCGAGCCATCCCCCAGACGGCGTGTGCCACCACCGCGGCGGCGACCGCCTTCAGCCCCGCGAGGATCCCGGAGCCGAGATCGCTGTCGAGTGAGACCGCGCCGTAGGAGAACAGCACCAGCAGCACGGCCGACGGCAGGGTGAACGCCAGCCAGGCCGCGAGGGCGCCGCGGTACCCGCCGCGGATCAGGCCGAGCGCGAAACCGACCTGGCTCGAGGCCGGGCCGGGCAGGAACTGGCAGAGGGCGACGAGCTCGGCGTACTGCCCCTCGCTCACCCATCTGCGCCGCGCCACGAGCTCCTCGCGGAAGTAGCCGAGGTGCGCGACGGGACCGCCGAAGGAGGTGACGCCGAGCTTCAGGAACGCGCGGAAGACCTCGAGCGCGCTTCCGCGCTCCGGCGGCCGAGCGGGACCCATCAGTCGAGCAGCTCCGCCACGAGGTCCTCGATCCTGCGCCTGATCTCATCGCGGATCGGGCGGACCGCGTCGATCCCCTGCCCCGCCGGATCTTCGAGTTTCCAGTCCTCGTATCTCTTGCCCGGGAAGAACGGGCACGCGTCTCCGCAGCCCATCGTGATGACGACGTCCGAGGCCTGCACGGCCTCCGGCGTGAGCACCTTGGGACGTTCCGCGGTGATGTCGATCCCCTCCTCGCGCATGGCCTCGACGGCGACGGGGTTGATGCGGTCGGCGGGCACCGACCCCGCCGAGCGGACCTCGACGCGGTCGCCGGCGAGCTTCCGGAGGTATCCCGCCGCCATCTGGGATCTGCCGGCGTTGTGCACGCAGACGAACAGGACGGAGGGGGTGCGATCGGTCATGAGCGGGTCTTCTTTCCGTCGATGAGGAGGATATCGATGAGCGTGCGGACGCGGGCTTCGATGTCGTCCCGGATCGCCTCGGCCCCCTCAGTGGATGCGAGAGCTGGATCGCCCACGGCCCAGTCTTCATAGCGGACGCCGGGGATGACCGGGCAGACGTCTCCGCACCCCATCGTGACGACCACATCGGCGGCCCGGACGGCGTCGTCGGTGAGCGGTTTCGGGAAGCGCTCGGCCGACGCCGCTTCGCCCTCGATCCCGGAGAGCAGCGAGCGCACGTGCGGATGCACCTCCGCCGCCGGCGCCGATCCCGCGGAGCGGGCGACGACCCTGCCCTCCGCGATCCGATTGAGCAGAGCCGCGGCGAGCTGGGACCGGCCGGCGTTCGCCACGCAGACGAACAGCACCTGCGGCGCGGCGCTGTCCCGCTCGCGGGTGAGATCCGTCAGGCGCTGCCGCGCGAAGCGCTCGGTCAGGGGGATCAGATGCCGGGTGACCCTCGCCGAACGGACGAGGCCGGCGTAGGACTCCCGCACGATCGCGAACACCAGCTCGCGGCCCACCCCGGCGAGTTCTGCCGCCAGCTCCTCCGCCAGTCGGGTCACCCGCGCGTCCATGTCGCGCAGGGTCTCGGTGCGGGCGGCGTCCTCCCCGGCTCGGGCGACGACGACCGGAGCGAACTCGTCGAGCAGCGCCGCGACCGCCCCTCTGCGGCCGGGCGGGATCCGGTACCAGACCCAGGTGCCCCGTCGTTCGGAGGCGAGAAAGCCGGTGTCCCTGAGCACTCTCAGGTGATGGGAGACGGTGGGCTGGGAGACATCGGCGAGTTCCGCGAGGTCGCACACGCAGGACTCTCCGCGCGGGTCGGTCGAGATCGCCGACAGCATCCGCAGCCGGAGCGGGTCGGCCAGCGCCTTCAGCGCGCCCGAGAGCGCGGTGGCCGCGTCGACCGCGATCGCGTGAGCCGCGAGTGCGGGGGCGGGGGCGGGTGTGCAGGCCTCCGCCGTCGCGGCTTCCGCGGCCATCACGACACCCTCGATCCCGAGGCGCCGGGATCCACTCCGAACCAGGCTCTCGCCGCCCGCAGGGAGACGTAGACGAGTCCGACCAGCACGGGCACCTCGATGAGCGGCCCGACGACCCCGGCGAGCGCCTGCCCCGAGGTCGCTCCGAAGGTGCCGATCGCCACCGCGATGGCGAGTTCGAAGTTGTTGCCCGCGGCGGTGAAGGCGAGCGCCGCCGAACGCGCGTAGCCGAGGCC
The DNA here is from genome assembly GCA_031178565.1 of Leucobacter sp. Taxonomy (GTDB): domain Bacteria; phylum Actinomycetota; class Actinomycetes; order Actinomycetales; family Microbacteriaceae; genus Leucobacter. The sequence continues at coordinate 3,928 of JAPSIU010000097.1, forward strand.
GAGGCCCTTGCCGAGCAGGAGCCCTGCGAACCACATGACCCCGAAGTACACGAGCAGGGGCAGCGCGATCCGGACGACGTCCAGCGGGTTCGACGCGATCGCGTCGCCCTGCAGCGCGAACAGCAGCACGATCGTGAACAGCAGCCCGTACAGCGCCCAGGGACCGATGACGGGCAAGAACCTCTCCTCGTACCAGCCGCGCCCCCGATTCCGCTCGCCGATCCAGCGCGACGCGAACCCCGCGACGAGGGGGATGCCGAGGAAGACGAACACGTTCAGCGCGATCTGCCACACGGAGACCTCGAGTCCCTGGGTGTCGAGGCCGAGCCAGCCCGGCAGCACCGTCAGATAGAACCAGCCCAGGAACGAGAAGGCGATCACCTGGAAGATCGAGTTGATCGCCACGAGCACGGCCGTGGCCTCGCGATCGCCGCAGGCGAGGTCGTTCCAGATCACGACCATCGCGATGCAGCGGGCGAGCCCCACGATGATGAGCCCCGTGCGGTACTCGGGCAGGTCCGGCAGGAACAGCCAGGCGAGGGCGAACATGACCGCCGGTCCGGCGATCCAGTTCAGGATCAGCGAGGAGACGAGGAGTCTCGTGTCACCCGTGACGGCGGCGATCCTGTCGTACCGGACCTTCGCGAGCACCGGGTACATCATCACCAGGAGGCCCAGACCGATCGGCACCGAGATCCCCCCGACCTCCAGCCGTGCCAGCAGATCGGAGAGGGCGGGGACGAAGCGGCCCAGCAGGAGCCCGGCGATCATCGCGAGCGCGATCCAGAGCGGCAGCCACCGATCCAGCGTGGAGAGTCTGCGGGGGGCGGCGGCCCTTGTCTCGGACCGGGCGGGATCGAGCTGTATCGACATGCGTCTATATTGACTCAGATCTATCCACGACGCAAACCTTCGAGGATCTCGATCACCTCGGCATCCTCCACCTGCGTGAAATCGAGGTAGTGCAGGCCCACCGACATGAAACTCCGCGGAGCGAGGAGGCAGACGACGGCGTCCGCGTCCTCGAACGAGTCCAGCACATCGGGCGCGGCCACCGGAGCGGCCATCACCACGCGCTCCGCGCCGCGCGCACGCGCGATTCGACAGGCGACCCGAGCCGTCGCTCCGGTCGCGATGCCATCGTCCACGACGACCGCCGTGCGCCCCGAGAGCCCCACAGCCGGGCGCCTCGACCGGAACCGGTCCACCCGCTGCAGCACCTCGGCGCGCTCCCGGCGCTCGACGCGGCGCAGCTCGGCCTCGGAGACTCCCGCCGCGTCCAGTATGGCGGGGTTCAGCACGATCGCCCCATCCTCACCGACCGCTCCCATCGCCACCTCGTCGTGACCCGGCACGCCGAGCTTGCGCACGACCAGCACGTCGAGGGGCGCGTCGATCGCATTCGCGACCTCCGCCGCGACCGGCACGCCGCCCCTCGGCAGGCCGAGAACCACGGGCGAGCCGGGAGGCTCCTCGCCGATCCTGGCGCCGAGCATTCGCCCAGCCTCGCGCCTGTCCCGGAACCTCTCCATGCGAATCGCCCCCGCGCTCCTCTTCCTTCCGGTCTACCCTCCGAGCACGGTCCCGTCAAGGGCGTTCGGCTCGCCTCCCCGCGGGTGCCGGTGCCTCGCAGATGCGAATGTCCCGCGGGTGCCAGTGCCTCGCGGGTACTATTGCCTACGGCCGTCGCTCTCTCCGGCGCGCCGAGCACCAGCGCCCGCGCCTCCCCGACACCCGGGCGCCATTCGACACCGGAAGGCCGCGATGCCAGCACCACATCTCCTGCTCGAGACCTCGGACGCGCTCGCCTCGGCAGGAGGCGGCGTCCTCCTCCCCCTCCTGAACCTCGCCGGGCTCGCGCTGCTCGTCGTCGCCGCGCTCCTCCTGATACGGGACCGGGATCGCCGCTCGATCAAGGCCACCGCCCTCTGGCTCGTACTCATCGTCGTCGTCCCCTTCATCGGGCCCGCCGTGTTCCTGTACGTCCGATCCCGAAGCGCCCGCGGACGCTGAGCGGGCCCGCTACGCTGGAAGACCGGAACGAGGAGCCACATGTACGTCAAGATCTGCGGCCTGCGCGACGCCGACATCGCGCTTCGGGCCATCGAGCTCGGCGCCGACGCGGTCGGTGTCGTCATGAGCCCGAGAAGCCCCCGGCACGCGAGCCTCGAGGAGGCAGCGGAGGTCGTCGGCGCGGCGCGGGACGCGGCCGCCGGCCCCGTCGACACCGTGCTCGTCGTCAACACGCTTCCGGCGCGCGAGGCGGCCGAGACGGCCCGCGCGCTCGGCTTCGACGTGCTGCAGCTGCACGGCCGCTACAGCGCCGAGGACTTCGCCGAGGCGCGGACCATCCTCCCCCGCCTGTGGCGCGCCACGTCGTTGTCGGCGGATCCCGGGCTGCGGCCCGGCGACTTCGGCGAGGAGCGACTCCTGATCGACGGCGCGATTCCGGGCTCGGGCGCGGCGTGGGACCTCTCGGAGATCGACGGCGGACGGCTCGGCGACGGCTGGATCCTCGCGGGCGGGCTCGACCCCGAGCGCGTCGCAGGGGCGATCGCGGCGGTGCGTCCGTGGGGCGTGGACGTCTCGAGCGGAGTCGAGTCCTCCCCCGGCGTCAAGGACCCCGCGCTGATCGCACGCTTCATCAGCGCCGCGCGGGCATGACTGCCGCAGCCGCGCCGCGCGAGCTCCACTTCATGCAGGGTCCGCACGAGCTGCGGATCTTCCACTGGGAGCGCCCGGATGCGCCGCGCATCCTGCTGGTGCACGGCATCGGGATGGGCCACAGCGTCTACGACCGGTTCATCTCGGAGATCGTTCCCCACGCCGACGTCGTCGCCGTGGATCTCCCGGGCTTCGGCGGATGCCCCGAGCCCCCCGACCCGCTCACCATACCGGCGACCGCGGAGCTCCTCGGCACCGCGCTCGAGGAGCTCGGCCTCGTGCCGATGGTGGCCGCGGGTCACTCCATGGGCGCGCAGATCGTGGCCGAACTCGCGGTCCGGCGGCCGGACCTCGTGAGCGGGGCGGTGCTCATCGCCCCGTCCGTGAACGCGGTGGAGCGCAGCCTGGTCCTGCAGGGCCTCCGGATGCTGCAGGACCTCGCAGAGGGCGAGCCGCTCTCGGTGCTCGAACGCGGTTCGCGCACCTATCTCCAGGCCGGCTTCCGGTGGTTCTTCAAGAAGCTCCGGCAGATGCTCGCGCACCGCATCGAGACGTGCCTGCCGCACGTCGAACAGCCGGCGCTCGTCATCCGGGGCACCCTCGATCGGGTCTGCCCTCGGGCCTGGGCGGTGCGGGTGACGACGCTTCTCCCCCGGGGCGAGATGCGGCAGATCCCGGGCCGGGGGCACGAGGCGCTCATCAGTTCCGGAGAGCCCGTCGCAAGGACCGTCCTCGACTGGATGGCGTCCAATCTTCCGGCGAGACGCGACTGATCGTGCACTGGGGATAGCGCATTCGGCCATATGCCTGTAACCTATTCGTTATCTTACTGTGCGATCGGATCCGGTCGCCTCCTCGATCCGAAAGACTGTATGACAGACACCCCTGCGCCCACCGAAGCACGGTATCCGTCTCGCAGGACCCTTCGCGAACAAGCGATGCAGGCCGAGGCGAGCTCAGCGGAAGCACCCCCCGAAGAGACGATCCCGGCAGCTGAAGCGCAAGGACAGGACTCCCCCGGCGCGCCCGCTCCGGAAGCGGACTCCGGCCCGACGACCAGCTCCGTGCGGGTTCCCCGTCGTGCGCACGTGCCAGCGGTCGAGATCCGGGATGAGGCCGCTCCGGCGGCGAAGATCCCGCTGAGGCGCCGGATCGCGGGCGTCGCCGCCGGCACGAGCGTCTGCGGCCTGGTGCTCGTCCTCGCGCTGCCGATCACGGAGAACGCCGTGGCCGCCGAGGCGGGCGCGGGTGCGGTCGTCGCGTCGGCGTCCGAACAGCGCCTCTTCTCCGAGGTCTCCCCTCAGGACATCCCCGCCTCCCTGACGGATATCACCGCGGTCGCGACCGAGGAGCCCTCCGCGGCGTCGTTCGCGATCGCCCCCGAGATGATGGTGAACTACCCGTTCGCGCAGACCGTCCAGCTCACCGACGGCTTCGGATACCGCACGGCGCCGGTCGAGCAGTTCCACGACGCGCAGGACTTCGCAGCTCCCGCCGGCACGCAGATCCTCGCGATCGCCGACGGGACCGTGCTCGAGGCCGGTTTCGCGAACGACGGCTGCGGCTTCGGCCTCAAGCTGGAGCACGAGATCGACGGCCAGGAGGTCACGAGCCGCTACTGCCACATGCAGGATGCGTCGCACTCGTATCAGGTCGGCGACGAGGTGAAGATGGGCGATCCCGCCGGCAAGGTCGGCAACACCGGCATGTCCTTCGGGCCGCACCTGCACCTCGCGATCCGGGTCAACGACGAGCCCGTGGACCCGATGCCCTTCCTCGGCAAGTACAGCAGCACGAAGCGCTCGACGACACCCGCGGAATCGACGATCTGAGCCGGCGCCAAGCCCGCTGAGCTACGCTCCTGCGGCCTCGCCGGTCGCCGCGGCCCAGCTTGAGAGCTTCGCCGCGGCGGCGCCCGAGTCGATGGCCTCCTCCGCGACGCGGATCTTCTCCCCCAGCCGTTCGAGCAGTGCGCGCTCGACGGACTCGGGGTTCCGAGCGAGGTCGTAGGCGACGAGTCCCGCGGCCGCGTTGAGAAGCACGATGTCGCGCACCGGTCCGCGCTCGCCCGCGAACACGCGGTGCACGACGGCGGCGTTCTCCTCGGGGGTGCCCCCCACGAGATCCTGGATCGACGCTCGCGGTATCCCGAGGTCGCGGGGATCGATGTCGTGCTCGGTGAGGCCTCCGCGGCTCACCTCCCAGACGCGGGAGTGACCGGTCGTCGTCATCTCGTCGAGCCCGTCGTCCCCGCGGAACACGAGCGCGGAGGCGCCGCGGAGCCGGAACACGCCGACGAAGATCGGAACGCGGTCGATGTCGGCGACGCCGACGGCGGAGGCCTCCGGACGGACCGGGTTGCACAGCGGACCGAGGAAGTTGAACACGGTCGGGATGCCGAGTTCGGTGCGGGCTGCCGCCACGTGCCGGAAGCCCGGGAGGAAGCGCGCGGCGTGCACGAACGCGATCCCCGACCGCTCGAAGGCGCGCGCGAGCCGGTCGGCGTCGAGCGTGAGGTCGATCCCGAGCGCGCTCAGCACGTCGGAGGAGCCC
>JAPSIU010000098.1 GCA_031178565.1 Leucobacter sp.
GTCGTGCACCGCCACATGCCGAGGCGGGGGATCGCGGAGCAGCGGCAGTTCCTGCTCGACCTCGCGGTCTCGCCCCGCGTGCTCTTCCTCGACGACGACGTGTGGCTCGAACCGGGCGCCCTGGCGAGGCTCGACACCGCCCTCACGGAACTCCGCTGCGGCTTCGTCGGCTTCGCCGTGCAGGGCCTCTCCTACCTCGACGACGTGCGCCCGCACGAGACAGCCGTGTTCGAGCCGTGGGGTGACGACGGCGTCCGGCCGGAGCGCGTGCGCCCCGGCATTCCGGCGTTCGAACGGTGGCCGCTGCACAACGCCGCCAACCCGGCCCATCTTGCGGCCGGGTGCGGCCTCGAAGACGAAGACCGTGTCCCCTATCGCGTCGCATGGATCGGCGGCTGCGTGCTGTACGACCGGCGCGAGCTCGTCTCGGCGGGCGGCTTCGGCTTCTGGCGGTCGCTGCCGCCGGAGCACGCGGGCGAGGATCGCGCGGCGCAGTGGCGGGTCATGGAGCGCTCGGGCGGCGCCGGCATCCTCCCGAGCGGAGCCGTGCACCTCGAAGCTCCCACCACGATTCGAAACCGGGACACCGAAGCCAGCGACGTGCTCTTCTCCTCCGAGACCGGCGAGGAGATGGCGCACGTCGGAGGTGCCGCTCACGAGAAAGGAGATCATCATGAATGAGCAGCCCAACCCCATCCAGATCCAGAAGCACCTGAGCGGGGTCGACTCGAGGCCGTCTCGGACGGGTAGCGGGTCCTCGAGGTTCTCTGACCGGGCGCCGTTCGCGGGGCCGGTCTGTCACGTCGAGGAGCGGAGCAGCGCGAGGGCGCTCTGCTCCTCGACGCTGAAGTAGCGGCGCGGGCGCATACGGGCCCGCGCGCTCCGCACCCGCTCCAGCCGCTCCCGGTCCTCGGCGGCGTCGAACACCCGCGGATCGATGTACGACGACTTCGTCACGGCGGGGGTGTTGCCGAGGCGCTCGGCGACCTCGCGCACGATGCGCCGCATCGCCGCCGCACTCCGGCTCGGCGTCGACAGCTCCTCCGGATCGAGCGCGAGGAGCGCGGAAGCCGCGAGCAGCGTTCCGCCCCAGGTGCGGAAGTCCTTGGCGGTGAACTCCTCGCCGGCGTGGCGCTTCACGTAGTCGTTGACGTGGCGGCTCTCCACGTTGCGCACGATCCCGTCCTCGTCGAAGAACCGGAAGATGTCCTGGCCGGGCATCTCCGCCAGCCGCGCGATGATCCGCGCCACTCTCGGATCGCGCACCCGCCTGAGGTGCCGCTTCCCGCTCTTGCCGATGAAGTCGAAGGTCACCGCGGCGGCCGAGGCGCGGACGTGCTTCTGCCGCAGCGTGGTGACGCCGTAGCTCCGATAGCGCCTCGCGTACTCGGGGTTGCCCACCCGGAAGAACTCCTGATCGATCAGCCGGATCACACACGCCACCACGCGGTCGCGGCCGAGCGTCCGGCGCCGGAGATCCCGGTCCACGCGAGCGCGCAGCCTCGGCAGCCGCTCGGCGAAGCGGAGCACCCGGTCGAACTTCTCACGGTCCCGCCTGCGGCGGAACGACGGATGGTAGATCGCCTGGGTGCGGCCCGCCGCGTCGACGCCGCGCGCGAGCACCTTCGCGGAGGGAGACCGGGCGATCTCGACATCGGTCCAGGCGGGAGGGATCGCCAGAGCGTCGATGCGTTCGATCTCACGCTGGCGCGTGATCCGCCGGCCGTTCAGGCGGTAGACGAAGCTCCCGTCGGCGAGCTCGCGGGTGATGGGCAGCCGTCGCCGCGCCCGCCCCCTCACGCCGCGCCGCGCGTCACACCCGCTCGGGGGCGCCGGCGTCGCTCCACGTCCCCTTCTCGGAGCCGGCCCGGTACAGCTCGAGCAGACCGGCCACCCCGGCCTCTTCGAAGCGCCTCAACTGCTGCTGTGCGGGACTCCCCTCGCTTCGGAGACGCCCCACATACCGCTCGATCCGCTCCAGATCGCCGAAATGTGTCAATTCTCGCTCGACGGAGGAGACCATACGGTCCACGAACTCGAACGCCGGCAGCTGCACCCCCGCGAGCGGATCCACGAGCTCCGACTCGAGCCCGTTACGGGCAGCCATCCAGATGACGCCGTTGAGCAGTCCCGGCGCGAGCCTCGGTCGCTCGATCCCGGCTTCGGCCTCGCTCAAGCAGCGATCCACCAGCGCGCGCACCAGCACCGCGAACGAGACGGCATCGGCGGCGTCGATCTGAGCGTCGGCGATCCGCAACTCGATGGTGGGATAGTTGGCGGAGAGCCGCGCCACCCACGTCACGAGGCCGGGATCGAGGAGCACACCGCTTGCGACGAGCCGGTCGATCGCGCCGGCGTACTCCTCGCCGTCCCGGAACTCGGGAGGGTAGCCCGAGATCGGCCAGGCGAGGCTCATGATGTGCCGCCAGCTCGCGAACCCGGTGGGCTCCCCGCACCAGACGGGCGAGTTCGACGTGAGGGCGATGAGCGCCGGAGCCCAGCGTGAGAGCCGGGCGAGCACGTCGACGCCCGCGTCGCGCGAGGGGACCTCGACGTGGACGTGGGTGCCGGTCACGTACTGGTACGCACCCGCGTTCCGCACCTCCGCCTTGATCGCCCGATAGCGCGCCTTCGGCGTGACCGTCCCGGCCTCCTCACCGCCGATGGGCGGGAGTCCGGTACCGGCCAGGACGACGCCGTGGCCGGAGGCGGCGCGCGAGACCGTCGTCCGGAAGCGCACGAGCGAGGCTTCGGCCTCGTCCGCCGTGCGGCAGATCGGTGTCGCGGTCTCGAGTTGACTGGAGAAGAACTCCCGGTCGGCGATCCCCCGTTCCTCGGGGATCTCGCGGATCAGCTGCGCAGCCCGGTCGGACGGGGTTCCCTCCGACCGATCGAGCAGCAGGTACTCCTCCTCGACCCCGAAGCTGCGAGGCTCTGCCGGCCGGACCGTCCCGGCCGTCACGCGCCCTCGCCGGGGTCCGACGGCACGTCGTGCCCCCGCTGCGCGGGCGAGGAGGACACGTCTTCACCGAGTTCCTCGAGAGCCTCGCGGGGAGTCTCCCCGGGAGGGATCTCCACAGCCTGCTCCTCCTCCGGGGTGACGATCTCGTCCTCGCGGTCGCGGAGGTCCGTGACGACGAGTTCCTCCTCCTCGCCGATCTCCTCGTTCTGATCCCAGATCTCTGCCATCGCCCCGCTCCTTTCCCCTGCTCGGTCGTCCGTCCGCGGATCTAGCCCGAGAGCGGATCACCCGGGCGATCGATCTCGCCGCGCCAGGCGCCGGTCTCGAACCCGTTCGACTCCATGAGCCGCGCGAATTCGCGGAGGTCCTTCGCGACCTGGGCGTCGTCGAGCTGCAGCACGGCCCCCGCCTGCTCGACGAAGCCCTGCGGCTCCCACTCGAGCTCGAGTCGCACCCGGGTCTGCGCGTCGTTCAACCGGTGGAAGGTGACCACCCCGGCCTGCGCAGGTCCGCTGATGCTCTTCCACGCGATGCGCTCGTCGGGGACCTGCTCGGTGATCGTCGCGGTGAACTCGCGTTCGACACCCGCCACGCGCACACGCCACGACAGCGTGGTGTCGCTGAGCTGCCGCACCTCCTCCACGCCGGTCATGAATGCCGGGAAGTCCTCGAACTGCGTCCACTGGTTGTACACCGTCCGCACGGGGAGGTCGATATCGATGTCGCTGGCCACGGTAGGCATTGCGGTCTCCTCTCGTCTTGCATTCCTCTAGCTCACAGTTCTCGAGCGTAGGGAGCCCCTCCGTCACTGTCAGCGGGGTTGACTTCCCAGGGTGCCGGGGTTACGCGAGTCCACCTCGGGAACCCGCGGCTTCGAGCCGGGCGATGCGTACTCCCGGGCTCCGTCCGCGTACTCGGGCAGAGGATCCGTGGGCACGACCACCACGTCGTGTATCTTCCAGTCGAGTGCGCTGATCCCCTCGCTCACCTCGCCGATGCGGTCCAGCGAGAGCTGCTCGTCCCGCGGACGGACGAAGGCCTCGACGTGGAAGACCTGGCCCTGATCGCGCATCCGGATCGCGGCGTCCTCGATCCAGTCCTGCTCTCGCAGGTAGTCGAGGATCTCGCGCCCGAGCGGGTGCGCGACCTTGCCGTCGTAACGCCGCGCGCGCTGGTCCATGAGATCCCGCACGGCGGCACCGGTGTTGCGCACGCCGTCCCAGATGATCCCGAGCGAGATGAAGAGCGCGGCCGCGCCGTCCAGCCACCAGACGCCGAGCCCGACTCCCAGCACACCGACGATCGACGCGGCGTTGGTCTGCCAGTCGGCCTTCGCCATGTCCGCGTCCGCGAAGAGCAGCTTGTTGTGCAGCACCGGAGCGAGCTTCGATTTGGCGGGACCGTAGAAGAACACCGGCCCGATCACGATGAGCGCCATCACCGCGACCATCAGCCAGCCGAGCCACACCGTCTCCCCGAACAGCACGACGGTGCCGATCGTCGGGCGCTCCGCCAGGACGAGCCCGGAGACCGCCTCGAAGGCCAGGCTCGAACCGACCGCGAACAGCGCGACTCCGGCGACGAGGTGCCCGACGCCCATCGCACGGTGCCACCCGTAGGGATGATCCCGCGTCGGCTTGCGGCGGATGAAGACGAGTGCGATGAGGAAGGACACCTGCGGGATCAACGAGAGCATGTCCTCGATCCACGCCGTCTTCATCGCCTGCGAGTTGCCGAGAACGAAGGCGACGGCCGTGATCGTGCACACGGTGTAGCCGATCGTGAAGATCTGCCAGCGAACGGCTTTTCGCAGGGCGCGACGCTGCTCGTCTGGGAAGTACTCGTGGTCCGCCTGCCGGAACCCCGCGCGTGTCATGATCCCACCTCCTCGTCGAGGAAGGTCTCGAGCTCGGTGAGGAACTCGTTCTCACCCAGTTGCACGAGCACCACGACCGGACCGTCGGCGCCCGTGATCCCCGGGTATCCCCGCGAGACGCCCGCTCGGTCGGCCCACGGGGTGTGCTCCGTGAACCCGCCGATCGCGAGGTCGATGGCGTCCGACTCGAGCATCCCGACGAGCCGCTCCTCGCTGTGCACACTCCATTCGATCTCCGCCTGCGCACGCTCGGCGAACCCCTCGACGAGTTCGACGAGGGGACCCGACGGCCCGCGATCCGTCACCGTCACGAGCCCCGGTTCCGGCGACACACCCACCCGCAGCACTCCTCCGGACACCTCCGAGAGCGTGCCCCCGGGATCCGCGGGGATTCGGAGACCGCAGCCGCTCGTGAAGAGACCGAGCAGTACCAGGCTCACCGCCGCAGCGGTGACCCGTGAGATGTCGATGCGCATGTCCGCCCTTCCTGTGCTCGACGCCGCTGAGGAGAGGGAGGCCGTGTCAGGCCAGGAGTTCTTGCAGCGCCGTGTGCAGCTCCTCGCTCGTGTGGGTCTCCTGATCGAGGTTCTCCTGCAGCAGCGCGGCGGCCTCGATCGCTCCGAGCGACTGCGCCTGCAGGACCAGGCCCTGGTACGCCGAGATCTCGAAGTGCTCGTTGCCGAGCGCGCTCACGAGCGCGACCTGGTTGTGCAGCTTCGGATCGCTGCGTTCGAGCAGTGAAGCCGCTTGCTTGGAGATCCCGGTCGTACTCGGAGACGGCGCGGTCGTCTCCTTGAAGTCGAGGAGCTCGAAGACCTTCCGAAGCTTCTCGATCTGCTCCCGAGTCTCGTCGGCGTGATGGGTGAAGAGCTTCTGGATCTTCTTGTCCTTCGCCGCGCTGCGGAGATCGGCGAGCGCCTCCAGCGAGTGGTCCTCCATCGTGCGCGCGCTGCGGAGCTGGAAGTGGAGCAACTCCTCGGGAGTCGACAGGTTCTGCTGGGCCATCCGTATTCCTCCTCGTCTACTGGCGCGGTCGCCATGGACGCGACCGCTGCGAGGCCACCGCCGTTCGGGGCCTGCGACCAGCATTCCTCGGTTCGGGCGCGCGGGCGAGGGCCTTGCGCGGAACCGCCGGAGATGCAAAGGCCCGGCCCGCACCCTCGGGCCGCATCCCAGGCGGCGTTCCCCAGTTCCGCAGCCGGACCGCCTACGACCGGCCGCCTACGACCGAGCGGCCTGCGGCGACCCGTCCGAGCCGATCACGACCCCTGTGCGGAGCTCGGCGAGCAGCGCGAGCACGGCCGCCGCCGTCTCCGGGTCCGCCACGCGCTCCACCGCGGAGGTGTCGCCCGCGCCCACCTTGATCCCGAGGTCGTCCGCCCGCAGCACCGAGAAGACGTCCTCGTCGGTGACGTCGTCGCCGAGGAACAGCACGGGAGCGGCGGGAAGGAGATCCCGGATCCGGCTGAGCATCGTGCCCTTGTCCGCCACGCGCACGGAGAACTCTCTGACCTGCTTCCCCTCGCGCACGTGGAACCCGGCCGCTGCGCCGAGCTCGGCCGCCGCCGCGAGCAGCTCTCGCGCGATCTCCTCGTCGGGCACCTCGCGGGTGTGCACCGCGATGCCGAACGGCTTCCGCTCGAACCGCAGCCCGGGTTCGCCCCCGAGCACCCGCTCGAGCCGGCGCGACATCCAGTTCAGCCGCTGAGACTCGTCCTCCGTCAGCGAGCCGCCCGCGATATCCGAATCGGAGGCGTCTCCGAGCGAACCCACGAACTCGGAGCCGTGGGAACCCGACACGATCCAGTCGTCGACGCGCAGCCCCGTCGCGTTGAGGCTCTCGAGCGAGCGCCCCGTCAGGAGCACCACGCTGACGCCCGGCGCATCCCGCAGCACCTCCAGCGCCTGCCGGGCGCGCGGGAGGATCCTCGCGTCCTGCGGGCGTCCGACGATCGGCGCGAGCGTGCCGTCGAAATCGCTCGCGACGAGCAGCGAGGGCGCCGTGGCGAGCCTGCGCAGACGCTCCTCGATGCTGCGCGGCACGAACGGCGAGGGGGCGATGATCGGTTCGAGCGATCCCGTCTCGGGATCCGCGTTCCGCTCCGCGTCGCGCAGTTCGGCCACCGCGCCGACCGCACCGAGGTACCGCGACGCCCAGTGCGCCACGTCGTTCTCGTACACGACTCGGCGCAGCGCGCGCATGCGGCGTCGCTGCTCCTCGCGGGGCATGTGGATGGCGCGGAGCAGCGCGGCCTTGAGCCCCTCGATGTCGTGCGGGTTCACGAGCAGTGCGTGGTCGAGCTCGTCGGCCGCTCCGGCGAACTCGCTCAGCAGCAGCACTCCCCCCTCGTCCTCGCGGCATGCGACATACTCCTTCGCCACGAGGTTCATCCCGTCGCGCAGCGGAGTCACGACCAGCACGTCCGCGGCGAGATAGAGCGCGACCATCTCCTCCCGGGAGTATCCCCGGTGCAGATAGACGAGGGGCGCGTGGCGGATCGAGCCGTGCTCGCCGTTGATGCGGCCCACGGTCGTCTCGACCTCCTCGCGGAGCTGCTGATAGGCCTCGACCTTCTCCCGGCTGGGGCTCGCCACCTGGACCAGCACCGTCTCGCCCGCGTGGAGCTCTCCCTCCGCGAGCAGTTCCTCGAACGCCTTCAAGCGGTGCCGGATGCCCTTCGTGTAATCGAGCCTGTCGACCCCGAACAGCAGGGTCTTCGGGTTCCCGAGCTCCTCGCGGATCTCCCGTGCGCGGCGCCGGACCTCGGGGCGATCCGCGATGGAGGCGAACGCGGCGGCGTCGATCGAGATGGGGAACTCCTGCGCGAGCACCGTGCGCGAGGGCGTTTCGGCGGTCGCGGGCAGCACGATGGTGTTGCCGAGCGCAGGGGCCCGGGTGAAGCGCTCCGCCGTCATCCGGAACGCCACCGCGTCGGTGACCTGCTGGAAACCGACGACGTCCGCGCCCAGTATCCCCTCCACGATGCTCCGCCGCCACGGGAGCTGCGCGAACAGGCGGCTCGGCGGGAAGGGGATGTGCAGGAAGAACGCGATCGTGAGGTCCGGCCTCAGCTTCCGGATCATCGCCGGCACGAGTTGCAGCTGGTAGTCGTGCACCCAGACGATGGCCCCCTCCGAGGCCTCCTCGGCGACTCGCTCGGCGAAGCGCCGGTTCACCTGCTCGTAGCGGTCCCACCACTCGCGGTGGTAGGAGGGCTGCGCGATCACGTCGTGGTAGAGCGGCCACAGCGTGCCGTTCGAGAAGCCCTCGTAGTAGAGCTCGATGTCATCCTGGCTCAGCTCGACCGGGACGAGCCGCATGGAGTCGAGATCGAACGGGTCGATGTGCTCCCCCGCGCTCCCGGCCCAGCCGACCCACACGCAGCCCAGCTGCTGCACGATCGGTTCGACGGCGGTGACGAGCCCGCCCGGCGAGGTGCGCCACGCGGTCGACCCGTCCGCCTCAGTCACGCGGTCGACGGGCAGGCGATTCGACACCATCACCAGCTCGCGTCCACCGGTAATGTCCTTCATCTCGATCATTCTGCGACCCCCGATGCGGTACCAAGCGGATACACCCGCAGTCTATCGGGGCGCGCAAGGCCGCGCTGAGGCTTGCCCTCGGCATCCTCGGACCGATAGGGATGCAGGAATCCTGTGTCGCCGTCAGGGCTCAGCTGGTAACGTGCACGGCACCGGGCGCGCAAGGGCCGAGGCGCCCCCGGCGCAAGATCCTACTTCGACCACACGGGAGGAAACATGCCGAACACGATCGTGAGCAAGGCCAGCACCGTCTGGAACGGAAACCTGTTCGAGGGATCCGGCAGCACGTCCCTCGATACGTCGGGCGCCGGTTCGTTCGACGTGGGCTGGCAGTCCCGCGCCGAGGAGGCGGGCGCCACCACCACCCCCGAGGAACTCATCGCCGCCGCCCACGCCACCTGCTACTCGATGCAGTTCTCGAACGAGCTCGCGGAGAACGGCACGCCGCCGACGCAGCTCAACACGGGAGCCGAGGTGTCGTTCCAGGCGGGCGCCGGCATCACGGGCATCCATCTGACCGTCGTGGGCACGGTCGACGGGATCAGCCCCGAGGACTTCGAGCGTCTGGCCGAGTCGGCGAAGGCGAACTGCCCGGTGTCGAAGGCGCTCGCCGGAGCGGAGATCTCGCTGACGGCGTCGCTCGCCTGAGCGGCAGCCCCGGCGGTTCGTGCAGCGCGGGCCCGGAACATCGGTGAAGCATC
>JAPSIU010000099.1 GCA_031178565.1 Leucobacter sp.
CTTCGCCGTCGCGCTGAGCCACGCGACGGCGAAGAACGAGCGTCGGCGGAGCACCGTGAGCGTGCCGGCGACGCCCGAGAGCAGGCCGAGCAGGGCGAGTTCGATCGAAGCGAGGGCGAAGTAGTTCACGCCTCGGCCCTCCCGCTCAGCGTTCTCCGGTCCGGCGTTCTCCGGCTCGCCGCCCTCAGGTTCGACGCCGATCGGAACAGCGCGGCGCCTCCGTAGAGGGCGACGAGCAGGAGCACCACGACGGCCCCGGGCGAGACGGGAGCCCCGGATCCCACCGACCACTCGAAGGAGAGCCACAACCCCGCGACGCCCGCGAGCAGCGGGACCAGGATCGCGAGCGGGATCAGGATCGCGAAGCTCCTGCTGAGGAGCCGGGAGACGGCCATGGGGATCGTGAGCAGCGCGAGCACCATGAGCACGCCGAGCGCCTGCACCCCCGCGACCACGAGCAGAGCCACGGCGATCCCGAGCCAGAGGTCGGCGGCGAGCGGCCGGAATCCGGCGGCCTCGGAACCCGGGGGGTCGAAGGAGCGGAAGATCTGCGCGCGCCAGGAGAGCAGGACGATCCCGACCGCGACGACGGCCACGATCAGGATCTGCTGCACGTCGGCTCCGGTGACGGTGAGCAGCCTGCCGAAGAGCAGCTCCTGCAGTTCGGCGACATAGCCCTCCTGCCGGGAGACGAGCACTACGCCGAGGCTGAAGAGCCCCGTGAGCACGACGGCGATCGCCGCGTCGGCCCCGAGCCCGCCGCGGTGCTCGATGAGCGTGAACAGCACGGCGGCGAGGATCGCGGCGACGACCGCTCCCGGCAGCACACCCGCGGATCCGCTCAGTGCGGCTCCCGCGACGAGGCCGGGGAACACCGCGTGGACGAGACCGTCGCTCACGAACTCGAGCTCGCGGAAGCTGATGAAGAGCCCGACGACACCCGCGGCGACGGCGAGGATCGCGACGGTGATCAGCGCTCTCCCCATGAACGGGAGCGCGAAGATCTCGAGCGGGCCCGCGCTTCGGACCGCGGCGGGCCAGGCGCCGCCGAGGATCCCGGTCGCGACCGTCACTCCGTCTCCCTGGTCGTGGTCACCGTGTGATGGTCGAGCTCGACGGTCGTGTCCTGGAAGGCGTGCTGCACCGCGGCGAGCGTGAGGGCCTCGTCGACCGTGCCGAAGCCGGCCGGGTGCCCCGGCTGACCGGGCGTGTGGCCGCTCGCGAGCAGGAGGACGTGCGAGCACGCCGCCTGCGCGATCTCGAGGTCGTGCGTCGAGACGAGCACCGTGCGGCCCTCCGCGCGGAGATCGCGCACGAGCTGCAGCAGCACGTCGCGGTTCTCGCGATCGAGCCCGTTGAACGGCTCGTCGAGGAGGAGGAGCTCGGGATCCGCGACGAGGGCCCGGGCGAGGATGCCGCGCTGCTGCTGGCCGCCGGAGAGCTCCCCGAAACGGTGACTCGCGTGGGCCGCGAGCCCCACGCGCTCGAGGGCCTCGGCGACGGCCGCCCGTCCCGAGCGACCCACGGGGGCGACGGGGCCGAGAGACCTGTAGAGACCCATCGTGACGACCTGGCGGAGCGTCACCGGCAGGGACACGTCGCGGGTATCGGCCTGAGGCAGCGAACCGACGGCGCGGCGAGCTCGCTCGGGCGACGTGCCGAGCACCTCGACACGCCCGCCGGTGAGCTCCGCGAGGCCCAGGATCCCGCGCAGCAGCGTCGACTTCCCGGAGCCGTTGGGACCGATGAGGGCAACGGCCGCGCCCGCGGGAATCTCGAGGGTCAGGCGTTCGACGCGGCTCTTCCCCGCGTAGCCGAAGGCGGCGTCGCTCAGTGCGAGTGCGGTGGTCATCCTTGCAGGGTAGCGGGTGGCTCCTCGGGATCGACACCCCAGGCCTCGAGGATCACGGTCGTGTTGTGCACGGTGGCGTCGATGTAGGTGTCCGCCCCCGAGTCCGGAGCGCCGAGCGAGTCGGCGTAGAGCGTTTCGGCGTCGACCACCTCGACGCCGGCCTCCTGCGCGATCGTCTGCGCGAGCTTCGGGCTCATGGAGGACTCGACGAAGACGGCCTTCACCCCTCGATCCCTGATCGCCTGCACCAGGGCGTCGACCTCCGCCGCGCTCGGCTGGGCGTTGTCCTCGAAGCTCGGAAGGATCGAGCCCGCGAACGCGATGCCGTAGTCGTGCAGGTAGTAGCTGAGGGAGTCGTGGCCGCTCACGAGCACGCGGTCCGCCTCGGGCACGCGCTCGAACTGCGCTGCGATCCAGGCGTCGAGCTCGTCGAGCTTCGCCGCGTAGGCGTCGGCGCGCTCGGTGTATCCCTCGGCGCGCTCGGGGTCGATCCGCGCGAGGTCTCCCGCGATCATCGTGACCATGCCCTCGGCGTAGCGCGGCGAGGTCCAGATGTGGGGATTCACGTCGCCATGATCGTGACCTTCCTCCGCGTGACCCTCCTCCGCGTGCTCGTCGTGGCCCGGTTCCTCGTGAGCGGGGTCCTCGCCCTCGTGGGCGTGCTCGTCGTGGACCGCTTCGCCGCCCTCCGCGATCTCGGCGGTGATCGCCTTCGCCTCGTCGAGATCGATGCCCTCGCTCGCGGTGATGGTCTCGCCGTCGAAGCCCGAGGCGTCGACCGCGTCGTCGATGAAGGTCTCGAGCCCCGCGCCGTTGACGACGAGCACGTCGGCCTCGCCGAGCGCGAGCAGATCCGCGGGGGACGGATCGAAGCTGTGGGCCGAACCGCCGGCCGGGAGCAGACCCGTGACGTCGACATCGTCCCCGCCGATCTGGGCGACGAAGTCGGTGAGCTGCGTCGTGGTGGCCACGACTTTGAGGGTGCCGCCATCGCTTTCGGCCGCACCCCCGCTGCAGGAGGTGAGGGCAAGGGACGCGCCGGCGGCGAGCGCGAGGACCGCATACGCCGCGGACTTCGGCGACTTCACGGACTTCGGCGAGCGGAACGGACTGCGGGTCGAACGAGTGGGTGTCATGAAGAACTTTCTAAACGAGAATGACTCTCACTCTACTCGAGCTTGAGAACCGTTCGCAACAAGGTTCGGGTGACTTCGGGCGGGGATACCGCTTCGGCGAGCCGGGATCCCGTGGATCCCGGGCGAGCACCTCACCCGCTCCGGATCCTTGACGCCCGCCGCCCGAGCGGCATATCACCGGACCTAAGCTGGAGGAATGAGCGCATTCCCCGAGTCGGCGACGGAGCTGCGGGATGCGCTGCGGACGGGTGAGGTCTCAGCGCGCAAGGCTGCCGAGCGCTGTCTCGGGCGGATCGAGGATCGTGCCGAACTCGGAGCCTTCATCCGCGTGACCGCCGAGGACGCCCTGCGGGCCGCCGACGAGGCCGACGCCCGCGCTGCGGCGCTGCCGAGCGACGAACGCCGAGCCCTCCCGGCGCTGCACGGCCTTCCGATCGCCCACAAGGACCTCGTCGACGTCGCGGGAGTGCCGACGACGCACGGAAGCGCGGCGATCACCCCGGAGCCCGCGGCGTCGGACGGTCCCGGCGTCGCCGCCCTGCGCAGCGCCGGCGCGATCTCCCTCGGGAAGACGCAGGTGCCGGAGTTCGGCCTCACCGGCTACTCGGAGAACCTGATCGCACCGCCGGCGCGGAATCCGTTCGACACCGCGCGCACGGCCGGCGGATCCTCGGGCGGCAGCGCGGCGGCGGTCGCAGCGGGCATGCTCCCGGTCGCACCCGGCAGCGACGGGGGCGGCTCGATCCGGATCCCGGCGCTCGCCTGCGGGCTCGTCGGCCTGAAACCGGGTCTCGGCGCCGTGCCCGCCGACCTCGCCAACGGCGCGCGCGACGACTTCGGCGCGCCCCGCCTCACCGTCAGCGGGCCGCTCGCGCGCACTGCGACCGACGCGGCCCTGCTCTTCGACTCCATGCGCGGGCTCGGATCCGGGCCCGGCGCCGAACCGACCCTCACTGCCGTGCGCGCCGCCGAGCGCCTGAGCGGGTTGCGGATCGGCGTCAGCGACGCCTCCCCGTTCGAGGCGGCTCATCCGGTGCCGCTCTCGCCCGACGCCCGCCGCGCTCACGAGGTCGCCTCGATCCTGCTCGCGGAGCGCGGGCACCGCGTCGAAGAGGCGCGGATCCGCTACGACCCCGAGTACGCCGAGAACTTCACGACGGCGTGGACGGCGGGGCTGTCGCTGCTGCGGCTGGAACCCGGCGCGGAGGAGCTGCTCACCCCGCTCACGCGGGTCTTCCGCGAGCGGGCGCTCGCCCGGCCCCGCGAGGAGCACCTCCGCGCGGCCGAGCGCCTGCGCGGCTTCGCCGCCGACGTTCGCGAGCAGTGGGGCCGCTACGACGCGATCCTGACCCCGGGCCTCGCAATGCTGCCTCCCCTGATCGGCGCCTTCACCGCGCTCTCCCCCGACGACGACTATCGCCTGCAGTGCGAGTGGGCTCCGTACACCTCGATGGTCAACGTCTCGGGCCTGCCGGCCGTCGCCGTACCGGTTCTCACCCTGCCGTCGGGTCTCTCGATGGGCGTGCAGCTGATCGGCCGGGCCGGCGGCGAGGCGCAGCTGCTGCAGCTCGCCGCGCAGCTGATGGAGCGCTGAGGGCTGGGTCGGCGCTACGGAGACGCGATCCCCCGCAATCGGTCGTTCTGCGGGTGGTTGTGGTGCGAGGAGTATTCGTACTGGTGCCGGGAATTGAATGAGCGACGCACCTCTTCGATAACGGGGGTGCCCTCGGGGAGCTGGAAGAACTCGGCGGTGTCGCCCTTGGCAAGCACCGCCTGGAACTCGAACTCGGCGTGGTGTATCCGCACGCCGCATTCGCGCAGCAGCGCCTCCATGCTTTCGTCCTCCAGACGCCCGGGGTCGAAACCCACGTACTCGGAAAGGATCCAGTTCTCGAGCACGGCGATCGGCTCATCGTTCGCGCTGCGGTGGCGGAGGATGTGCACGACCGAAACTCCGCGAGGGAATTCGGTCAGTTCGGCCAGCTCGTCATCGACCACGAGGTCCTCGAACTGCAGCACCTTCGTCCTCGGGCGACGCGCCGAGGCGGAGATCGCGTCGAAGAGGGTGGCGAAGCTGCCGGGAGTGCGGGTGATCGGGGCCGCTCGCACAATACGAGTCCCCCTCCCCCTGCCTCGTTCACGCGCGACGATTCCGCGCTCCTCGAGTTTTCCCATCGCGCGCCGCAGCGTCGAACGAGCCACCCCGAAGCCGGCGCACAGCTCGTTCTCGGAGGGCAGCAGTACGTCCCGTGACAGCCGGCCGGTACGCAGCGCACTGTCGGCCTGGAAGACGATCTGCAGATACAGCGGGATCGAACTGGAGTGGTCGACGGGATGGAACACCTCATCGAAGCTCGCTCGCACCGGGCCTCCTCCTTTGGATCGACGACGGCAGCTGGCATCATGCTACGGCTTCACCCTGGGCCGCAGCATGCGAAAACGTCCGGAGGGAGGAGCGCGGCGCGGCACCGCCCCCTCCCTCCGAGGACACTCGGAGGATCAGCGATTCGAGCGCCAGAAGTCCTGCCAAGTCACGGTGTTCTTGTAGTCGTCCTCAAGGTACTCCGTGCTGAACGGCTGAGCCTCATCGGCGATCAGGGGGTCGAGACCGTGCTCGTCCTCGGCTGTCACGACATCGGGATTATAGGAACGCTTCCCGTCGGGCATGATGAACTCCATACCCTCCTGCGAGGTGGCGAAGTGGATGTAGAGCTTCGCCGCGTTGGGGCTCGTCGATTTCGACGCGTACGCCATGGTCTGCGGCATCGGGCCGGCGACGAACGGCTGGAGTCCCGCGCAGGGAGCCATCTTGTAGCCCTTCTCAACATTGTTGCGGAGCTTCGCCGCCGCGGTCTGGCCGAGGGGCGGTTCCGACTGACCCGGTGCGCCAACCGCTTCCGAGACCTCTTCGTCGCTCTTGAACACCGATGCGTTCTTGGCGAGCCGCTTCAACCACTCGTGGAAAGCCGTCGGCTGATCAGTCTCGAGCTCCTCGCCGTAGAGATCCTCGTAGGCCTTCGCCCAGGCATCGGCGTGGTCGCGGGCGGCCTGGTTCCAGATGTTCGTGTACATCGCACGCGCCTCGGGATCCGGCAGCGCGACGCGTCCCTTCCACTCCTCCTCGGTGAGCTCCCAGACGTTCGAGACCGGGCAGGTGTCACCGTAGGACTCCGAGTTGTACATCCACCACAGCCAGTTGCCGCTCGTGAGATAGGGGTAGCGCGCCTCTTCGGGCAGCTTGTCGTACACGTCGCCCGGTACCCAGTTGACCAGGACATCGTCACGGAGCAGTTCGGCGTAGAAGGCGGGCGGCTCGGATATCGCGAGCACATCGGCGATGATATTCCCCGAGTCGTGCTCGCGCTTGACCTTATCGATCGCGTTGGTCTCGATCTTGACGCCCTCGGCCTCGATCCCGTACTTCGCCGTGAACGCCTCCGTGATCTGCTCGACCTTGCCGGTCTCGTCATAGATCGTAATCGGCCCCTCCTTCTTGGCTGCTTCGACCAGGGCGTCCAGATCGAATCCTTCCGCGGTCTCGTCGGGCTGCAGCTCGACCTTCTGCTCCTGGTCCTTCTGCGCGGCTGCTCCCCCGGTTGCACCGGGAGGTGCGCAGGCCGTCGCACCCAGGCCGAGAGCCAGCATCAGGCCCGCGGTCGCTGTCAGCCTTCGTGTCATCCTGCTCATCCTCGAGCTCCTTTACTTGATTTCTTCTGGTCGTTGTCGATTGCGAGTGGGAATCAGCGGTTCGCCGGCAAAGGCCTCATGCTCTGCGTCCGCATGATCTCTTCGAGGATCCCGAAATCGCCTCCCGGAACCGTCGCGTAGTAGTGGGGGTTGAGGTAATCGCGCTCTTCTGGCTGCTCTGCTCCGTCCAGATAGGTGCGATACGTGCCACCGGCCCTCCGGAGGATGAGAGCCGAGGCGGCGACATCCCACGAGTTCGCCTCGAAAGAGATCGTCGCGTCGACCCAACCGGCTGCGACCCAACAAAGCGAGATGCAGCTGCTTCCGAGGGCGCGCACCTGGGCGAACTGCTGGGAAGCGTCGGCGAACTGCTCGAGCGCGAGTTCGGGCAGGTGCACGAGATCGCGCGGCAGCGGGAAGTTCATCACGACGGTTGCCTGCGCCGGTTCCGGGAACCCCCAGCTGCGCATAGGCTCATCGCCGAGGAAGGCGCCGCGGTCGTCCGCCCAGAACATGTGATCGTTCGCGGGATCGTAGACGACGCCGGAGACGATCTCCCCGTCGAGCGCGACACCGATGCTCACGGCCCACAGCGCCATGCCTCGCGCGAAATTCGCGGTGCCGTCGATCGGATCGATGTGCCAGGCCAGTGGACCGGACCCCTCGCTCGCGCCATCCTCCTCACCGACGATCGTCGAGTCCGGGTATCGTTCGAGGATCGCCCGCCGAAGATGTTCCTCGCAGGCGCGGTCGTACTTCGTGACCATGTCGTGGAAGTCCTGCTTCAGGTCGATGCCGAGCTCCCGGTTGCGAAATCCCTCCATCGCGATCGTCCCCGCCTCGCGGGCGATACGAATCGCGAAGTCGGTGACTTCATGGATTGAGCGGTCGCTCTCGGTCCCGATGCGTGCGTCGGGGGGACTCGCGCTGGCCTCAGTGGTCACTGTTGATCTCTACTCTCTGCTCATCGATATCGAAGACGTGGACGGCACCGGGATCGGCGACGAGTTCGATCCGGTCCCCGTTCCGAAGCGCCCCTCGCTGGAGCGTAGTGGCGTAGACGCGCTGATCGCCGATCGCCGTCTCCACCGTCCAGCTGCCGCCCGTGGGCATCACCGACTCGACGCGGCCTGGAAGTACGAGTGGGCCTGAGGGTCGATCCGGATCCGTCTGCTCGACCGACAGCGCCTCGGGCCGCACGCCCACCGAGCCGACCGCCTCGATGCGGTCCACCCGGGAGGCGAGGAACTCCGAGACGAAGCCGGCCTGCGGCGATCCCGCACCCATCTCGATGAAGTTCATCGGGGGCACTCCGAGGAAGTTCGCCACGAAACGGTTCTTCGGTCGGTCGTAGATGTCCATCGGGCTGCCGACCTGCTGCAGCACGCCCTGGTTCATCACGGCGACCCTGGTGGCGAGTGTCATCGCCTCCCACTGGTCGTGGGTCACGAACACCACCGTTGCCTTGAACTCGTCGTGGATGCGCTTCAGTTCCGCGCGCATCTCGAGTCGCAGCCGCGAATCGAGGTTCGACAGCGGCTCATCCAACAGCATGAGCTGCGGATTGACCGCCAACATCCGCGCCAGAGCGACGCGCTGCTGCTGGCCGCCCGAGAGCTGGGCCGGATAGCGGCCGACGTACGGCGCGATCCCGAGCTTCTCGGTCATCTTCGAGACGCGATCGGCACGCTCCGCCTTCGCGACCTTGCGCAGCTTCAGCCCGTACTCGACGTTGTCGCCGACTGTCAGATGCGGCCAGAGGGCGTAGCTCTGGAACACGAGCCCGATGTCCCGCTTCTCCGGCGGGACGAAGCGGCCCGCCTTCGGCTCGTCCACGACCGCGTCGCCGATCGCGATGCTGCCGTCCGTGATGTTCTCGAGCCCGGCGATCATGCGCACGGTGGTCGTCTTTCCGCACCCCGACGGGCCGAGCAGGCACATGAAGTCGCCGTCCTCGATGGTGAGGTCGAGGCGATCGACCGCGTTCGTGTCCGCGCCGTAGTTCTTGACGACGCCGTCCAAAGTGATCGTGGGCATTTCAGCCTCCCATTCCCTGAGCAAGATCTGTTTTCATGACTTTCTGCACGCTGTAGGTGCCGACGAACGCGATCACCGCGACCAGCAGCACGACTGCGTTGCCCGCCTGCGAGTACCCGACGTCGAGCAGTCGGATCGACAGCGTGGTGAGCACGTCCATGCCCGGCACCGCGAGGATGACCACGAGGCTCAGACTCTTCACGCCCGAGATGAACGCCATCACCATGCCGGTCGCGAGTGCGCCCTTCTGGATCGGCAGCACGATGGTGAAGAAGCGCCGCCACCAGCCTGCACCCGACATCTGCGCCGCCTCCTCGGGGTCGGGTCCCAATTGCATCATCGCGGAGATGCCCGCGCG
>JAPSIU010000100.1 GCA_031178565.1 Leucobacter sp.
GTTGGGATTAGATTCGGGACAGGCGCGCAGGATCGCGCCGCGGGTGGAGTCGATGAGGACTGCGAACGTCCCTTCGATCCTTCCCCTTCGTCAGGCAAGGAGGCAGAAGATGGGCGGATCAGTGCTGCAGGCCGCGGACCGGCGCAGCGTCGCAGAACTCGAGGATCTCGCGTACCAGCTGAGGGAGAAACTGCTCCACCTCTGCGGGACGTACGAGGGTGCCGTGCACATCGGAGGGGACCTCTCCTCGGCCGACATCTTCACGGCGCTGTTCAATCACGCGCTCAGGGTGGACCCGAGCGACATCCGGAACCCCGAGCGGGATCGCTTCGTGCTCAGCAAGGGGCACGCCGCCGTGTGCATGTACATCGCGATGGCGATCCGCGGATTCTTCGACTACGACGGCATCGTCGACACCTACGGGCAGCTCGACAGCGCCTACGGCATGCACCCCTGCAAGGTGCAGCTGCCCGGCGTCGAGGCATCGACCGGATCCCTCGGGCACGGCCTGCCGATCGCGGTCGGCATGGCGCTCTCGGCGCGGGGCCGCGGAGAGCAGCACCGGGTGTTCACCCTCATGGGCGACGGCGAGACCGGCGAGGGCTCGGTGTGGGAGGCCGCGATGGCCGCCCGCAGCAACAGGCTCGGCAACCTCGTCGCCATCATCGACCGCAACCGCCAGCTGATGACGAGCTTCGCCGAGGAGCGGGTGGCGTTCGAGCCCTATCCCGACAAATGGGCCGCTTTCGGGTGGAACGTGATCCACACCGACGGGCACGACATGGCGCAGCTCGTCGCGGCTCTCGATTCGCTCCCCGCGAGCGACGGAGAGCAGCCGACCGTGATCATCGCCGAGACCGTCAAGGGCAAGGGCGTCGACTTCATGGAGAAGAACCTCGCCTGGCACGCCGGCTCGCTCGGCGCCGCCGACCTCGAGCGGGCGCTCGAAGCCCTCGAGAACTCACGCACGAAGGAGAGCGCCTGATGCCCGTCACGTTCACATTCGGAGAGATGCTCTCCGCGCGTTCCGTCATCGGATCGACCCTCGCCGAGCTCGGCGAGCAGCACGACGACCTGTGGGTGATCACCCCCGACATCGGGGCCACCCTCGTCGAGTTCCGCGACACCTACCCCGAGCGATTCATCGACGTCGGCCTCGCCGAGCAGGCGAGCGTCGGGATCGCCGCCGGCCTCGCCTACGACGGCAACATCCCCGTCGTCTCCGGCATGCTCCCCTTCCTCAGCATGCGCGCCCTCGAGCAGGTGCGCAGCGACGTCTGCTACCCGAACCTGCCGGTCAAGATCATCGGCACCCACGGCGGCCTCGTCGGCAACGGCGGATCCACGCACTACGCGGTCGAGGACCTCGCGCTTATGTGCGCACTCACCAACATGACGGTGACCTCGATCGGCGACCCGCTGATGGTGGGCGAGGTGATCCGCCAGTCCATGGACATGGAGGGGCCCATCTACATCCGTCTCGCCGTCGGCAAGAAGGACATGGTGATCTACGAGCCCGGCGAGCACACGATCGAGATCGGCAAGGGACTCGTGCCTCGCGACGGGGGCGATCTCACGATCTTCACCCACGGCACGACCGTCGCGCAGGCGCTCGAGGCGGCGGACGCGCTCGCCGCTGAAGGCATCCACGCCCGCGTCGTCGACATGTTCACGCTGAAGCCGATCGACGAGGCGCTGATCGCGCAGAGCGCCGAGGTCACCGCCGGCCGCTTCGTCGTGCTCGAGGATCACCTCGCCTACGGCGGCCTCGCCTCTCGCATCGCCGACGTGGTGGCGGATCGCGGGATCCGCCTCGCGGCCTTCGAACGGCTCGGGATCCCCCAGGTGTACGCGGGTTTCGGCGAGGACGAGCAGCTCCGCGACAAGCACGGCTACGGGCTGCAGGCCACGATCGACGCCGCGCGCCGCGCGGCACGGGCATAGGCGGTCCGCGATGAAGACGGTAGCCGTGACGAAGATCGGCAGCCTGCGCGACCCCGACGGGGCGACACGCGGCCGGATCGGGCTCGTCGACTTCCCCGAGCAGGATCTCGGGCCGGAGGACGTGCGCATCAGGATCGCCTACGCGGCCATCTGCGGTTCGGATCCGCACCTCGCCGAGGGGTTCTTCGGCACCGACGTGCCGATCGGGCTCGGCCACGAGATCTCGGGCGTCGTCGAGGCGCTGGGCGAGCGGGCCACCCGTAACGGCCTGAAGGTCGGGGACCGGGTCGCGGGCAACTTCATCCGATTCTGCGGCACCTGCCGCCCCTGTCAGGACGGGTCGCAGCAGTTCTGCGAGTACGTGCAGGAGTACAACAGGCCGGGCATGGCCGAGACGGTGACCTGGCACGAGTCGCAGGTCTACAGGCTGCCCGACGGCGTCTCGCTGCTGAGCGGGTGCATCCTGGAGCCCGCGTCGGTCGCGGTGCGCATCGTCGACAAGGCCCGGATGCGGGTGGGGGATCGCGTGGCGATCTGCGGCGGCGGGCCGATCGGGCAGCTCGCGCTGCAGGTCGCGAAGCGCCACGGCGCGACCTCGCTGACCCTCATCGAGCCGATCGCCGAGCGCCGGGAGATGGCACTGCGTCACGGCGCCGATCACGTCATCGATCCGGTGCACGAGGATCAGGCGGCCCTGGCTGCCGAGCACACCGGCGGCCGCGGCTACGACGTCGTGATCGACGCCTCGGGATCGCCTCGCGCGGTGCGGGGGCTGCTCGACATCGCGGGCAAGGGCGGCACGGTGGTTTACGGCGCCATGTATCCCGAGGACTACGAGATGCCGCTGAACCTCTCGGACTACCTGTACCTGAAGGAGCTCACGCTCACGGGGGTGTTCGTATCGCCGTACGCGTTCCCCCGCGCGCTCCAGCTGCTGCCCCACCTCGACGTGAGCGAGCTGACGGCGGCGGTGTTCGACCTCGACGACGCTGAGGAGGCGTTCGCCGTGCACGTCTCGGGGAGGCACCCGAAGGTGGTCATCCGCTGCAACGACCTCGAGGGGGTCGCCTCGTGAGCGCGACGGCCGCGGTGACCGCCGTGCCCGCGCTCGAGGCCGTCGGCGTCGTGAAGAGCTTCGACGGCGTGCACGCGCTCAGGGGAGTGGAGCTGTCCGTCCGGCCGGGCGAGATTCACGCGCTCCTGGGCGAGAACGGCGCGGGCAAGTCGACGCTCATCAAGATCGTGACCGGCCTGTACGGGTCGGACGAGGGCGAGGTGCGGGTCGGTGGCGAGGCCGTGGACTTCGCGAACGTCCGCTCAGCGCACAAGGCGGGGGTGGTCGCGCTCTACCAGGAGCTGTCGATCGTTCCCACGATCAGCGTCGCGGAGAACATCGTGCTGGGCGAGGGCGCCCCGAGCGTCGCCGGCTTCGTCGACTGGAAGGAGTTGCGCCGCCGCGCCCGCGCTCAACTGTCGCGGCTCAATCAGCGGCTGCCGCTGCGCCGCCTCGCGGGCAGCCTCTCGCCGGTGCAGCAGACGATGGTGGCCGTCGCGCGGGCGCTGATGGCCGACGCCAAGGTACTCATCCTCGACGAGCCCACCGCATCGCTCACGGACACCGAGATCGGCGATCTCTTCACGGTGCTCCGCGGGCTGCGCGACGAGGGCGTGGCGATCGTCTACGTGTCGCATCGCCTGGAGGAGGTCTTCGAGCTGTGCGACCGGCTGACGGTGATGCGCAACGGACGGACCATCGTCACGAAGGAGGTGGCCGATTCCTCGATCGATGAGGTCATCTCCACCATGGTCGGCCGAGAACAGGGCGAGCTGTATCCCGATCGGGGGACGGCCGGCGACGAGGTCGTCCTGCGGGTCGACGGGCTCTCCGGCCGCCGCGTCCAGGACGTCTCCTTCGAGGTGCGCGCGGGCGAGGTCATCGGAATCGGGGGCCTCGCGGGATCGGGGCGCAGCGAGCTGCTGCGGTTGCTGTCGGGTGCGCAGAGGCGCTCGGGAGGCTCGATCTCGGTCCGCGGTGAAACGTTGACCGGGCGCGGCGTGGGCCGCGCGCTCGACGCGGGCATCGCGCTCGTGCCGGAGGAGCGGAGGAGTCAGGGCGTCATCCTGTCCGCCCCGATCTCCGAGAACATCGCGATCGCGAACCTCCGGAGCGTCAGCACGGCCGGCGTGATGTCGGGCCGGCGCATCGCGCAGCTCGCCCGCCGCGGTCTGGCCGAACTCCAGATCAAGGCGAACGGCGTGCGTCAACCGGTGGGACAGCTCTCCGGCGGCAACCAGCAGAAGGTGGTGCTCGCGAAGATGCTCGCGCGCAACCCCCGTGTGCTGCTCATGGACGAGCCCACTCGCGGCATCGACGTGGGTACGAAAGCGGAGATCTACCGCTTGATCCGCGAGCTCGCGGCTCGGGGCACGACGGTCGTCGCCGTCAGCAGCGAGCTGCCGGAACTCATCGGACTCTCCGACCGCATCATCGTGATGCACGAGGGCCGGATCGCCGGTCTCCTGGACGCCGCAACGGCCGACGACGAACTCATCCTCACCCACGCATACGGAAGGGACGCCTGAGATGGCTCAGACAGACACCCTCGCGATCTCCATCCCGGCGCAGGAGCGCCCTCGATTCTCTCAGCTCATCTGGCAGAGCTCCACCGTCCTGGCGCTCATCGCCCTCGTCATCATCTTCACGGTCGCAGGCGGCGGCGTCTTCCTCACGCCGGGCAACCTGACCAACATCCTCAACCAGGTGGCGATCCTCACGATCATCGCGGCCGCTCAGACCATCGTGATGGTCGTGGGCGACTTCGATCTGTCCGTCGGCACCAACGCGACGCTGTCCGGGGCGGCGGCGGCCGCGCTCATGATCAACGGCACGTCGATGCCCCTGGCGATCCTGCTCGGGCTCGGCGTCGGCACCCTGATCGGCATGGTCAACGGCGTGCTGGTCGCGTACCTCAACCTCTCCGCCTTCGTGGCGACCCTCGCGATGATGACGACGGTCGGAGGTCTCGCCCTGATAGTCACCGGGGGCACCACCCTGTACGGCATGCCCGAGGAATTCGGATACATCGGGCAGATGCGCATCAACGGCGTGCCGATGCCGGTGATCTACGCGATCGTGGTCGCCCTCGTCATGTGGGCCGTGCTGCGCTTCACGACGATCGGCCGACGCTGGTACGCGATCGGCGGCAATGCGGAGGTCGCGCGGCTGTCGGGAGTGAGCGTGCGCTCGACCCGATTCCTGGCGTTCACGGTCGGGGGCTTCCTCTCCGCTCTCGGCGGCGTCGTGCTGGTGAGCCGTCTCTCCAGCGCCGGGTCGGCGTCGGCGAACGACCTCATGATGTTCGCCGTCGCCGCGGTCTTCCTCGGCATGACGCTCCTGAAGTCGGGTCAGGCGAACATCGGCGGCACCCTGGTCGGCGTGGCGATCATCGGCGTCGTCAACAACGGGCTCAACATCATCGGCGTCAACACCTACATCCAGCAGGTGCTGATCGGCGCCATCATCGTCGGCGCCGTACTGCTGTCCGGCGTGAAGAAGAGCCGCTGATCCCGAACCTCCACCCCGCACCACTCACAGATCACAAGGAGTTCACAGATGCACAAGCAGCATTCCTCCCGTCGGCGCAACGGTGCCCGACGCCTCAGCATCCTCGCGAGCATCGGATGCACCGCGGTGCTCGCCCTCGCGGGCTGCACCATCGACACCGGCGGCGGCGGCTCCTCCGCTTCCGCGGAGGGCAAGCAGGACGGCATGGGGGAGGACGGCGTCTTCAAGGTCGCCGCGTTCACCGCCGGCTACGCCACCCCGGGCGGCAAGCTCACCCTCGACGACTTCGTCGCGAAGGGCAACGAGCAGGAGAACTGGGAGGTCACGCTCTACACGAGCGCCTTCGACTACGACAAGATCAACAGCGACGTCCAGACCGCGATCACGCAGGGCGCCGACGCGATCCTCGCCGGCTTCCCCGACCCGCGCCAGATCGCACCGCTCGTGCAAGCGGCGGAGCAGGCGGACATCCCGATCTTCTCGATCGACGGCGGCGTGGAGCCCAACGACGATTTTGTGGTCGACGTCACCTTCGATCAGGAGAACATCGCGGAGCAGACGGTCGGGGCGCTCGACGAGGCGACCGGGGGCCTCGAGGGCAAGAACATCATGGTCATCGGTCACGACCCGCACATCGGCATCATGACGCGCAGCAATCTCGCGGTCGACATGCTCGAGGAGGCCGGGGCGAACATCGCGGGCGGCGAGATGAAGCAGGCCCTCGACCCGGGGACCGGCCGCACGGAGGCGCTGAACTTCGTGACCGACTACCTGCAGGCGAACCCGGACGGCCTCGACGGCGTCTGGGTCGGCTGGGACGACGCCGCCCTCGGCGCGGCGAAGGCCATCACCGAGGCCGGCCGCGACGACATCTATGTCACGGGGGTCGACGCCCTGGCTGAGACCACGGTCGAGATCGAGAAGGACGGGCCGATGTACGCCTCCGTCGCCCAGGACTGGATCACGGTCGTCGACGAGGTCATCGGCTACATGAACGACTACCGCGACAGCGCCGCCCTGCCCGACGAGAACTTCGTCGAGATCGAGGGCGAGCTGATCGATCGCAGCAACGTCGACTCGTTCGAGCCGACGCTCTGACGGGGGAACCGGATGAGTATCACTCCCGCGGCCGACGTGTCGGCCCTCTGGGATCTGACCGGCGACATCGCTGTCGTGACCGGCGCCTCCAGCGGCATCGGCCAGGCGGCGGCGGAGATCTACGCCGCTGCGGGAGCCACGGTCGTGGTGCTCGGCCGCAGCGAGCAGCGCGTCGCCGATGTCGTCGCGGGCATCACCGCGGCGGGCGGCGCGGCTCACGGGTACGCCGTCGACGTCTCGGTGCGGGGAGCGGCCGACGCGGTCTTCGCGCGGATCGCCGCGGAGGTCGGCCGCCCCACCGTCGTCGTGGCCAACGCCGGTATCGCGGGCGGCGCGAGCTACCGCGGCGACGGGCGCATCGCGGACTACACCGACGAGGAGTGGGACGAGGTGGTCGCCACCAACCTCCACGGCACCTTCGAGACCGTCCGCGCGGCCGCGCGAGTGCTGGAGACGGGCGGCCGCATCCTGGTCACCTCGTCGACGGCGGGCATGCGGACCGACCCCATGGTGTCGTACGGCTACGTGGCGACCAAGGCCGCGATCCTCAATCTCGTGCGACAGGTCGCGCTCGAGCTCGCGCCCCGCGGCATCCGCGTCAACGCCATCGCACCGGGCCCGTTCAAGGGCACCCGGATCGGCGACGGCGAGACCGCCATCGCGCCCGAAGCGGAATCGATGTGGGCCGAGACGATCCCGCTCGGACGGATGGGCACGATGGCCGAGATCCAGGGCCCGATGCTGTTCCTCGTCTCGCCGGCATCGTCGTTCGTCACCGGCGCCGCGCTCGCGGTCGACGGCGGCGCGCTCGCGCTCTCCCACACCGGATTCTGAAAGGGGAAATACTATGAGGCTCGAAGGCAAGGTCGCCCTGATCACGGGCGGCGCGAGCGGCATCGGCCGCGCGACGGTCGAGAAGTTCGTGCGCGAGGGCGCGAAGGTCATGATCGCCGACATCGATCTCGCGAGCGCGGAAGCCGCGGTCTCGGAGATCAACGCCGGGACTCCCGGCGCGACCGCGGCCGTGCAGGTCGACGTGTCGGACTACGCCCGGGTCGAGGCCGCCGTGCAGCGCGCGGCCGAGGTCTTCGGCAAGCTCGACGTCATCTTCAACAACGCGGGCATCGCCGGGGGCAAGCCGCTGCTCGAGCACGATCCCGAGAGGGACTACCGACCGATCATCAGCATCGACCAGGACGGCGTCTACTACGGGATCCTCGCCGCCGGTCGCCAGTTCGTGAAGCAGGGCACCCCGGGCGTCATCATCAGCACCTCCTCGATCTACGGCGAGCAGGCGGCCGAGCTGTCGTTCACCTACAGCGCGGCGAAGGCGGCCGTGATCTCCTTCACCCGCTCGGCTGCCTACGAACTCGCCGAGCACGGGATCCGGGCCGTGGCCATCACCCCCGGCCGCGTCGGCACTCCGATCATCAACCAGTTCAGCGAGGAGCTGAAGGCGACGTTCGCCTCGGAGCAAATGCGGAACCGGTTGACGGCTCCGTCGGAGATCGCCGACGTCGTCGCGTTCCTCGCCTCGGACGAGTCGAACGTCATCAACGGGACCGTGGTGCACGTGGACGACGGCTACTCGTCGTTCAAGCAGCGCCTCGACCTGCCGGTGTTCTGACGGAGGCCGCCATGGATCTCGACGTCGCCTGCCACCTCAACGTCGTCATGCCGGACGTCGACTTCGACGCGCTGCCGAGCGCGCTGGAATCGCTTTCCGCGCTCGGGTATCGGCGGATCGTGCTGCCGCCGGTCGACGCCGAGACGTTCGACGCCCCGAGGCTCGCCGAGCTGTGCGCCTGGCACGGGATCACGCCGATCCCGATCGCGGGGCAGACGCCCGACGCCGATGTCTCGGCCGAGGATCCGGAGGTGCGGCGGGCGGGGGCCGCTGCGCTCCGCCGCATGGTCGACCTGACCGTCGAACTCGGCGGCGATCAGTTGAACGGCGTGCCGTACGGGCTGTTCGAGCGGGCGTCGCGGGCACCGTCCCGGGCGGTCTTCGAGCGCTCCGCCGCGGCCGTCGGCGAGACGGCGGAGTACGCGCACGAGCGCGGCGTGACTCTGACGTTCGAGGTGCTCAACCGCTACGAGACCGCGCTCGTCAACACCGCCGAGCACGCGATGGCGTTCGTGGAGGCCTCGGGATCCGAGTACCTGGGAATCCACCTCGACGCCTTCCACATGCTGATCGAGGAGGCCGACATCGCGGCCGCGATCCGTACGGCGCTCCCGCGGCTCGCGTTCCTGGAACTCGGCCAGTCGGGCCGCGGATCGCTGGCGACGGGCGCGCTCGACATCGCGGGCCTGGTGGCGGACGCCCTGACCGCGGGCTACGACGGGAGGTGGGGCGTGGAGGCCTTTTCGGCATCGCTGCTCCCGGATCCCGCGCAGGGCGCGCTCGCCGTGTGGCGGGCCCCCTTCG
>JAPSIU010000101.1 GCA_031178565.1 Leucobacter sp.
CGTGCGGTCGGCTTCAACGAGTCACCCGTACCCGACTACACCTCGCTCGCGCTGATCCCGGGCCAGCGGATCCTGATCTGCTCCGACGGGCTCACCAAGGAGCTCACCGACATCGGGATCCAGCACTTCCTCGCCTCGACCAAGACCGCCGAGGAGACCGCCACGGTGCTCGTCGAGCAGGCGCTGGAGAACGCCGGACGGGACAACGTGACGGTGATCGTCATCGATGTGCACGCGGTGGGCGACGTGGTCGACACCGGCAGCCTCGAGGCGTCGGGGATCGACCCCGACGAGGTGCCGGATTCCGATGAGGCCCCGGGGATCAGCCCCGACGAGGCGTCCTAGGCTATCGGCAGCCGGCGAACGCCTCGTCGAGGACCGCCACCACGTCGCGCAGCAGCGCGTCGCTCATCTTGAGCGACGGCAGGAACCGGATCGCCTGGTTGTGGACGCCGCTGCTGAGCAGCAGCACGCCGCGCTGCGCCGCGAACTCGATGACGCGCGCGACGAGGTCGGCGTCGGGCTCGAGCGTTCCGGGCTTCACGAGCTCGATCGCGAGCATCGCCCCCATGCCGCGCACCTCCGCGATGCAGTCGTGCTCGGCCTGCAGCTTCCGGAGGCCGGCAGCGAAGGTCTCCTCGATGCGCTTCGCCTCGGCGAGCAGGTTCTGGGCCTCGATCTGCTCGAAGACCGCCACCGCGGCAGCGCACGAGACCGGGTTGCCGCCGAACGTGCCGCCGAGCCCGCCGGGCTGCGACTTGTCCATGATCTCGGCGCGGCCGGTGATCCCCGCGAGCGGCAGGCCGCCCGCGATGCCCTTCGCGGAGAGCACGATGTCGGGCTCGACGCCGAACTGCTCGATCGAGAAGACGGTCCCGGTGCGGGCCATCCCCGCCTGCACCTCGTCCGCGATGAAGACGATGCCGTTCTCGCGGCACCACGCGGCGAGCGCCGGGAGGAAGCCGTCGGCCGGCACGATGAAGCCGCCCTCGCCCTGGATCGGCTCGACCACGAGGCAGGCGAGATCCTCGGCCCCCGCGACCTTCTCGAGGTGGGCGATCGTGCGCTTCGCGGCCTCTTCGCCGCTCAGGCCGTCGTGCAGCGGATAGGAGTTCGGCGCCTTGTACACGTCGCTCGCCCGAGGACCGTAGCCGAGCGCGTACGGCGCCGCCTTGTGGTTCATGGTCGAGGTGAGCATGGTGCGGCCGTGGTAGGCGTGCTCGAGGACCGCGACGCCGGGCCGGCCGGTATGCTTGCGCGCGATCTTCACGCCGTTCTCCACGGCCTCGGCGCCGGAGTTCATGAGGAGCGTCTTGTAGGGCTGCTCCGCGGTGGATCCGGGCACGTGCTTCGCGAGGTACTCGGCGACCCGCACGTACGGCTCGTACGGCGTCATGGTGAAGAGCGTGTGCGTGACCTTGTTCAGCTGCTCGGTCGCGGCGGCGACCACTGCGTCGTCCGTGTGGCCGATCGTGGTGACGCCGATCCCGCCGCACACGTCGATGATCCGGTTGCCGTCGACGTCGACGACGATCGAGTCGTGCGCGCGCTCGATGTAGACGGGCAGCACGCTGTGCACGCCCGGCGGGACAACCGCGCGCCGGCGCTCATGGATCTCTCGCGAGCGCGGACCGGGGATCTCGGTCACGATGAGGCGCTCCTGGGGGATGCTGGTGGAGGTCGAATCGCTCATACGCTCGATACTACTCTGGAGCCATGAGGGAACTGCACGAGTACCGGGTCGAGGTGGAGCGGGCCGGGATCGCGACCGAACTCGGGATGCCGCTCCCGCGTAACGCGGCCGGTCGTGTCCGCTGTTCCCAATACAATGGAACCCATGGCCAACCCCCGCTCGTTCTTCCTCACCACGCCCATCTTCTACGTGAACGACGCCCCGCACATCGGGCACGCGTACACGGAGGTCGCGGCCGATGTGCTCGCGAGGTGGCACCGACAGGGCGGCGACGACACCTGGTTCCTGACGGGCACCGATGAGCACGGGCAGAAGATCCTGCGCACGGCGACGGCGAACGGCGTGGAGCCGAAGGAGTGGGCGGATCGCCTCGTCGAGTCGGCGTGGAAGCCGCTGCTCGACACGATCAACATCTCGAACGACGACTTCATCCGCACGACGGACGCGCGTCACGAGGAGGGCGTCGCCAAGTTCCTGCAGAAGCTCTACGACGACGGCCACGTCTACGCCGGCGAGTTCGAGGCGCTGTACTGCGTCGGCTGCGAGGAGTTCAAGCCGAAGAGCGAGATCCTCGACGGCACGGGCGAGTTCGAGGGCGAGAAGGTCTGCGCGATCCACTCGAAGCCGCTCGAGCTGCTGCAGGAGAAGAACTACTTCTTCAAGATGAGCGCGTTCCAGGATCGTCTCCTCGCGCTCTACGAGGAGCGACCCGATTTCGTGCAGCCCGCGAGCGCGCGCAACGAGGTGGTCGCGTTCGTACAGCAGGGGCTCGAGGATCTCTCGATCTCGCGCACCTCCTTCGACTGGGGCGTGCCGATCCCGTGGGATTCGTCGCACGTCACCTACGTCTGGTTCGACGCGCTGCTCAACTACGTGACGGCGATCGGATACGGCCGCGACGACGCGGAGTTCGACCGCCGCTGGCCCGCGAGCCACCTCGTCGGCAAAGACATCCTGCGCTTCCACGCGGTCATCTGGCCGGCGATGCTGATGGCCGCCGGGATCGAGGTTCCGGATCACGTCTTCGCGCACGGCTGGCTCCTCGTCGGCGGCGAGAAGATGTCGAAGTCGAAGCTCACCGGGATCGCGCCGAACGAGATCACGGACACCTTCGGCGCCGATGCCTTCCGGTACTACTTCATGCGGGCCGTCTCCTTCGGTCACGACGGCTCGTTCAGCTGGGAGGACCTCGCCGCCCGGTACCACGCGGAACTGGCGAACGGCTTCGGCAACCTCGCGAGCCGGGTGCTCGCCATGAACGCCAAGTACTTCGAGGGGCGCGTGCCGGCACCTTTGGAAGAGCAGGCGGAGCATGCCGACGACGCGGAGATCCGCGAGCTCGCCGCCTCGGTCGCCGCGCGAGCCGACGAGCGGATCGAGGCCTTCGCGATCCACGAGGCGATCGCCGCCGTGTGGGAACTGGTCGACGCGCTCAACGGCTACATCACCGAGCAGGAGCCGTGGGTGCTCGCGAAGGATCCCGGGCAGCGCGATCGCCTCGCGAGTGTGCTCTACACGGCAAGCGAGGGGCTGCGCGCGCTCGCCGAGCTGCTCTCGCCCGTGATCCCCGAGGCGGCGCAGAAGCTGTGGGCGGCTCTCGGCGCCGAGGAGACGCTCGGGGAGCTCGCCGCGCAGCCGATCCGCGAGGCCGGACGCTGGAGGCGCCTCCCCGCGGGCGTCCAGCAGCACCCGCTCGCCGGGCTCTTCCCCCGCATCGAGACGGACGGTTCCGCGAAGTGAGCACGGACACCCCGTCGGACCCGGTGAACGGAGGCCTGCGCAAGCGCGCCTCGGAGAGCGGATCCAAGCGCGACCTCACACGCCCCCCGGCCCCCGAGCCGCTGCCGATCCCCGTCTACGACAACCACGCCCACCTCGAGTTCGAGGACGGCGTGGATCAGCTCGACCCCGTGGACTCGCTCGACCGCGCAGAGGCCGTGGGGATCCGAGGCGTCGTGCAGGTGGGAACCGACCTCGAGACGAGCCGCTGGGGTGCGACCCTCGCGGAGCACGAGCCGCGTGTGCTCGCGGCCGTCGCGCTCCACCCGAACGAGGCGCCGAAGCTCTTCGAGAAGGGGCTGCTGAGCTCGCACCTCTCCGAACTCTCCCGTCTCGCCGCTCGGCCCAGGGTGCGGGCCGTGGGGGAGACCGGTCTCGACTTCTTCCGCACCGGCGAGGACGGCCGAGCGGCGCAGATCGAATCCTTCGAAGCGCACATCGACATCGCGAAGGCGAACGGGATCGCGCTGCAGATCCACGACCGGGACGCCCATGACGAGGTCGTGGCGACGCTCAGGCGCGTCGGCGCGCCCGAGCGCACCGTGTTCCACTGCTTCTCGGGCGACGCAAGGCTCGCGCGGATCTGCAACGAGCACGGCTGGTACATGTCGTTCTCCGGCACGGCGACGTTCAAGAACGCCCCGGCTCTCCGCGAGGCGCTGACGATAGCGAAGCCGGAGCTCGTGCTCGCCGAGACCGATGCGCCGTTCCTCACCCCCGAGCCCTTCCGCGGCCGCCCGAACGCGCCGTACCTGCTGCCGCACACGATCCGCCGCATGGCCGAGACGGTCGAGGAACCGCTCGACGCCTTCTGCTCGCGGATCGCGGAGAACACGGAGCGCGTGTACGGGCTGTGGGACCCGTCGGCGGACTCCGGCGCCGGGGCCGCGGCGTGAGTGACGACGCCCCGGCTCTGCTGGGGCCGAAGGAGATCCGGGACCTCGCCGAGCGGCTCGGCGTCTCGCCGACGAAGAAGCTCGGACAGAACTTCGTGGTCGATCCGAACACGGTCCGCAAGATCGTGCGGCTCGCGGATGTGCGCTCGGGTGATCGTGTGATCGAGGTGGGCCCGGGCCTCGGATCGCTGACCCTCGGACTCACCGAGGCCGGCGCCGAAGTGACGGCCGTGGAGATCGACCACCGTCTCGCGGCCGAGCTGCCGCACACGGCGCGGGCGATGCAGCCGGGGATCTTCGAGGATCCCGGTGCGCCGCGGCTGCGGGTGATCCGCAGCGACGCGCTCGAGCTCTCCTCGGAACAGCTGGGCGAGCTTCCCGGCGCCCCGGAGGTCCTCGTCGCGAACCTGCCCTATAACGTGTCGGTGCCGATCCTCATGCACCTGCTCGAACTGATTCCGCAGCTGCGCTCCGGTCTCGTGATGGTGCAGGCGGAGGTCGGCCACCGCATCGCCGCGCCGCCCGGCTCGAAGGAGTACGGCGCGCCGAGCGCGAAGGCCGCGTGGTACGGGGAGTGGCGGATCGCGGGGAACGTGAGCCGGCGCATCTTCTGGCCGGTGCCCGGAGTCGACTCCGTGCTCGTCGGCTACGAACGGCGCGCCGAATCGCGGGGCGACGAGGCGGAACGGGTGCGCACGTTCGCGCTCGTGAACGCCGCGTTCGCGCAGCGGCGGAAGATGCTGCGCCAGGCGCTGCAGCCGGTGCTCGGCCCCCTCGATCGGGCGGTCGCCACCATCCGGGCGGCGGGGATCGAACCGACCGCTCGCGCGGAGGAGCTCGATATCGAGGCCTATCTCGCGATCGCGCGCGCGCACTCGACCGAGGGGTGATCGCGCCGAGGACGGGTGCGCTAGCGTGTACGTTATGGACACGAGTCGGCGACGTTCAGTCACGGTGCGCGCCCCGGGCAAGATCAACGTTTTCTTTCGTGTGGGCGCCCTGCAGGCGGACGGCTATCACGATGTGGCCTCGCTGTACCAGGCGGTATCCCTGTTCGAGGAGGTCACCGCAGCGGAGGCCGATGACTTCTCCGTGCGTTTCGGGGGGCCCATCGACTCGAGCGGGCTGCCCCTCGATCGCACGAACCTCGCGATCAGGGCGGCGATGCTGCTCGCGGAGCGCACGGGCCACCCCGGCGGCGCCGAGCTGACCGTGGTGAAGCGCGTGCCGATCGCGGGCGGCATGGGCGGCGGATCGGCCGACGCGGCGGCGGCGCTCCTCGCGTGCGACGAGCTGTGGGGGACGGGACTCGGACGCGCCGGGCTGCTGCCGCTCGCGGCCGAGCTCGGCGCCGACGTGCCCTTCGCGCTCGAGGGCGGCACGGCCGTCGGGACGGGCCGCGGAGACGAACTCAGCCCGGCCCTCGCGAAGGGGACCTTCCACTGGGTGCTGGCGCTCTCGGACGCGGGCCTGAGCACCCCCGTGGTCTATCGCACACTCGACCGGCACCGCGATATCCACGTCGTCGACCTCGGGCCCCAGCCGGATCTCGTCAAGGTCGACACCGCCGTGCTGCAGGCCGTCCGCATCGGCGACGCGAGCTCTCTGGCGGAGTCGATGCACAACGACCTGCAGGCGGCAGCGCTCAAGCTCGCCCCCGAGCTCGCCGAGCTGCTCGAACTGGGCGAGTCCCGAGGCGCGCTCGCGGGCATCGTGTCCGGCTCGGGACCGACCGTGGCGTTCCTCGTGGACAGCGCTCAAGCCGCCGCCGAGCTGCTCGGTGTGCTCACCCGCGCCGGTGTGCGAGCCCTCACCGCCACGGGCCCCGTCGGGGGCGCGCGGGTGATGGAGGGATGAGGCGTCGCGTGGCCTCCGGTATCGCCGCGCGGGAATAACGACGGGCGCCCGTGCGCTGCACCCGGTGTGAGTGAGATGATCCGTGTCGATATCTGGTCCGACATCGCGTGCCCGTGGTGCTATCTCGGCAAGCGCCGATTCGAAGCGGGTGTCGCGGCGTTCCGCGAAACGCGCCCCGAGGTCGAATTCGAGGTGGAGAGTCACAGCTTCGAACTCGCCCCGGACACGCCGCTCGACTTCTCCGGCAGCGAGGTCGATTTCCTCGTGAAGCACAAGGGCATGCCGGCCGACCGGGTCGAGCAGATGCTGGCCCAGATGACCGAACTCGCGGCGGCCGAGGGCGTGACCTTCCGATTCGACCGGGTCAAGCACGCGAACACGGCGCGAGCGCACCGGGTCCTGCATCTCGCCAAGGACTCGGGACTGCAGGCGGAGATGCAGGATCGCCTCTTCCGAGCGTACTTCGGGGAGGGCGAGGACATGTCGGATCCCGACACGCTCGCACGCCTCGGCGCAGAGGTCGGCCTCGATCCCGAGGCCGTGCGCGCGGCGCTCGAGGACGAGTCCTACGGGGCGGCCGTGGAGCAGGACATCACCCGCGCCCGCATGCTCGGGGTGAGCGGCGTGCCGTTCTTCCTGATCGACCAGAAGTACGGCGTGTCCGGGGCGCAGTCCGCGGAGGCCTTCGCGGGGGCGTTCGAGCAGGTGCTCGAGCTTTCGCGCGGTGCGGCGCAGCGGTAGATTTCGTAGAGAACACTCGAGAGGACGATGAGGACGAATATGAGCGAGAGCACGAAGACTCAGAGCGAGACGGCCGCGGCGGTCGAACTGGACGCCGAGGCCGGCATCCAGGGAGCAGCGGCGTTCGCGGACGCCGAGTCGCGGGAGATCCTGAACCTGCTCGGCGAGAGCGAAGCGGGAGGGAGCTGCTGCGGAGGATCCTGCTGCAGCACGTCGTAGGCGCGCGGACTACTTCGGGAGCGCGTCGCAGTTCGGCGTCGCTGCCGCTCCGTCCCAGCGGTCGAGCGTCCACTGCACGATCTGCGGCGTGAGCGGCGAGTCCGCGGCCACAAGGTCGACATGCCCGAGGCCCGGGAAGGTGCGGTAGTCGATCTGCTCCCCGGCCTTGCAGCGCCCCTCGACCCAGTCGTGCTGCAGTCTCGGCTTCACGAGCGGATCGGCGAGCCCCTGCGCCACGAGCACCGGCGCGGGGAACGGCCCCTTCGGCTCCTGCGCCTTGAGACGGTCGCCGAACGGGCCATCGAGCAAGCTGTCGGGGAAGACCTGGTTCGGCACCTGCGATCCGAAGAGGATCGCCGAGAGCGCGTCGCGGCCGTCGAAGCAGAGGTCGTGGATCCGCTCGACTCCGCCGGCCGAGCCGGGCGTGAGGTGCTGCTCGAGCTCGAGCTCGGGATAGAGCCGATCCCAGGTCGAGGCGATGTAGGCCGAGACGGTCTTGCCGCCCACCTCGGACTTGTCCGATTCGGCGAGACCGTAGAGATCGGCCGCCGGCGCGAAGGCGGCGATGCCCTTCACCGTGAACTCGGGCGCGTACTGCTTCGCGAACTGCCCGGTCCAGAGGGATCCCTGCCCGCCCTGCGAGTGCCCCCAGATGACCGTGTCGGTCGTGACGCTCAGCTGCGAGAACTCGCCCGCCGCGCGCGACGCGTCGAGCACGTTGCGAGCCTCGGCCTCGCCGACGAGGTAGGGGTGCGTGCCAGCCGTGCCGAGCCCGACGTAGTCGGACGTCACGGCGACCCAGCCGTGTTGCGTCACCATCTCGGCCATCGCGGTGCCGGCGCCGTCGGCGAACGGCGTCGCGCTGAGCGAGGGCGCGCACTTCGCCACCACGCCGGTCGTGCCGTGCGCGACCGTGAGCAGCGGGAGCGGATCCGCACCGCGTTTCGACGGTGCGAGGATGGTGCCGCTCGAGATCGCGGCGGAGCCGTCGGGGTGCGTCGTCGTGTAGAGGATCTTCCACGCCTGCGCCCCTGAGGGCACACCGGTGTCGAGCGGCTCGCTGCGCAGCAACCGGCCGGGCTCGTCGGGTACGTCCGTCGGTGCCGTGTAGAAGGCGTCGGGTCCTGGCAGCGGCGCACCGCCGAGCGCCTTCCCGCTGCCGTAGGCGAGCCCGAGCGCCAACACGAGCGAGACGGCGGCGCCGATCGTGCGCAACCAGTGGCGCGGGCGCGACGGCGTCTCGGTGGTCCGTGCTGCGGCGGATCGCCTGTGGAGGAGCAGAGCGAAGAGCGCGCGCAGGCCGAAGAACACGAACCAGGCGCCCACCGCGAAGCGGAACGCGGTCAGGGTGAGCACCGGCCACGTGAAGGCGAGGGACCCCAGCACGATGCCGGCGAGGGCCGCGAGCACGTCGGCGGCGCGATGGGTCGACGGAACCAGGAAGGCGCGCACGAGCGAGTGGACGCCGTGCGCGATGAGGCCCGCGGCGACGAGGAAGGCGGTCCATACGGCTCCGGCGCTGGGCAGCACGGCGGCTGCGGCGCCGAAGACGATGACGGCGATCCCGAACACGCGACTCACGCGGAGAGCGCGTTCGCCGATCATCGCAGTCTCGCGGCCCTCGCGCAGCAGGAGGGCGACGCCGCTGAAGACGAGACCGAGTCCCGTGACGAGCGCCGTCTGCTGAGGCGACAGCGGTGTCGCGATCAGCGCGACTCCTGCGAGTATCGCGACGGTGGACAGTAGCAGGCGCACGGGAATGGAACCCGGTCGGGCAGCGGTCATCTTCGCCCCTTTCGCGGCAAGCGGAACCTCACGGGAAGACAGCGTTCACCTCACTCTGGCACAGCG
>JAPSIU010000445.1 GCA_031178565.1 Leucobacter sp.
GAGCGCGCGGGAGCTGTAGCGGCCGATGGCGCGCTCCTCGAGCAGTGCGGTCCGCTGCGCCTCGAGTGCGATGCGCGCGAGACGCAGGTAGCTCTGCGCCGGCGTCTCCTGGGGGTGCGTGCCGGTCGTACCGTTGCTCGGCTCGCCGTCCGCGAGGGTGAGTGCGATCGGGGCGAGCGCGTTCTTCGAGCTCG
Source organism: Leucobacter sp. (assembly GCA_031178565.1). Taxonomy (GTDB): domain Bacteria; phylum Actinomycetota; class Actinomycetes; order Actinomycetales; family Microbacteriaceae; genus Leucobacter. Next base: position 195 of record JAPSIU010000445.1, read on the forward strand.
CGCGGACGCGATCGGCCACGAGGGAGGAGGTCGTGTCCGTCGGATCCTCGGCCGCGTTCGCGAGGACGTCGTCGATCGCGCTGTCCGCGGCCTCGAGGAGGTCCTTGCCGAGCGCGGCGAGCTCTGCGGCGCTCGCGCCGGATCCCGTGCCGTCCGGCCACAGTCGCCGGATGAGCGGCGGCAGGGTGAGTCCGTGCAGCAGCAGGGTGATGACGGCGACCGCGAAGGCGACGAGGATCAGCTGCGGGCGGTAGGGGATCTCCACCGGGATCGACTGCGCCGCTGCGAGTGTGACCACTCCTCGCATGCCGCTCCAGGACAGCACGGCGCCGTCGCGCCAGCCGAGCCGCTGCTCGCGCTCGTGCGCGAGATCGGCCCGGGAGCGACGGGCCATGAAGTCGAGCCGGCGAAGTTTTTCGGCGTCGGGCTGCTCGGCGCTGCGCACGCGCGTGGCGATCCTCGAGATGCCGGCGGATCGCTGCTCGTAGCGTCGGGACGTGCCGCGCATGGTGGCGATCAGCGGCACCATGAACACCGAGCGGCAGGCGATGAGGACGGCGACGAGTGCGAGCGAGATGAGTCCGACGTGCTCCAGGCGGAACGGGCTCGCGCCGACCTCGTCGATGAGCGCGTGCAACTGCAGGCCCATCACGAGGAACACGCCGTTCTCGAGGGCGAACTGCACCGTGCGCCAGTTCAGCCGCTCGTTCATGCGCGCGGTTGCGGTGAAGCGGCGCGATGCGTGGTGTCCGGTGTAGAGGCCCGTGACGACCACCGCCAGCACTCCGGAGGCGTGGACGGCCTCGGCGGGGATGAACGCCACGAACGGAACCGTGAATGAGATGACCGTGTCGTAGACCGGGTTGCGCAGCCTCGCGCGGATCCGAACCGTCACGAAGCCGATGAGCCCGCCGATGACGACCGCGGCCGCGACCGAGAAGGCGAAGGTGCCCGCGGCCTCCCAGAAGACGAAGCTGCCGGCCACCGCTGCGAGCGCCGTCTTCAGCAGCACCAGCGAGGTGGCGTCGTTCACGAGGCTCTCTCCCTCGAGGATCGACACGACGCGCTCGGGCATGCCGAGCCGCTTGCCGATGGAGGTCGCGGCTACGGCGTCGGTCGGGCTGATGACCGCACCGAGCGCGACGGCCACGGGGAACGGGATCGCGGGGACCGCGAGATGCACGATCGCGCCGACGACGAGCGCCGAGATGATCACGAGCAGCACGGAGAGTCCGACGACCGGTCGGAAGTTGCGCCGGAAGTCGACGAGCGGCACGCTGACGGCCGCGGCGTAGAGCAGCGGCGGGAGGACGCCGACGAGGATGATCTCGGGATCGACCTCGATGAGCGGCACGAAGGGGAGGTACCCCGCGCCGATCCCGATCACGACGAGCAGCAGGGGAGCGGCGACGCCGATGCGGCCACCCAGGATGGAGGCGCCGACGAGCACGATCACGGCGGCGACGGCGATGAGCTCGATCTCCATGGGATCAGCCTAGGGGCCCGCCGGCCCGGGCTCCCGGATCCCGGAGCTTCGCGGGTGCGGCGGCGTGCTCGCCGGCGACGGCGAGCGGGATGTCTTCGCGGCCGTGGAACTCGGCCCAGCGGGCCGCTTCGGGGGCGAGGGCCTCGGTGTCGATGCGTTCGTCGGGGAACGGGGTGATCTCCAACCCGCCGTTCTTCCGGGGGCTGCGCTTCCAGGTGCCGACGACGCGTCCGGAGGAGACGACGGTCGCGAGGAACATGCCGTTGCGTCCGGGCACGATGCGCTCGAAGTGCTGCGGGTCGAGCTGCGCCTCCCGGTCGGTGTAGCCGAGCAGATGCTCGTCGAAGGAGGGGAGCAGGTGCCAGGCGGGCACGATCTCCCCGAGCGGGGAGCCGAGCAGTTCGGGATCGACCCAGAGGGCGGCGTCGGAGATCTCGACCGGGACGAGCGCCCCGGTTTCCGCCGCCAGTTCGATGCCCCGCTTCGCCTCCCGCATCGTGAGCCCCGTCCACCAGGCGAGATCGCGCACGTGGACCGGTCCGCGCGGTGCAGCGTAGCG
>JAPSIU010000446.1 GCA_031178565.1 Leucobacter sp.
GCTCGTCGGTCCCGCGCCAGTCGGGCTGCTGCCCATCCAGCAGCAGCATACATCTCCATCGGCTACTTCGCCCAGATCCCGGTCGCCGGCGCCACCGGATCCTCGACCATGCCGCACAAGGTCAACCCCATCCGCTTCGAGAACGCCGAGGCCAACCTCGAGCTGTCGAACGCGATCCTCGACTCGCTCGCCGCGACCCTCGTGACGAGCCGCTGGCAGCGCGACCTCACCGACTCCTCGGCGCAGCGCAACATCGGGGTCGGGCTCGGCCACTCGGTGCTCGCCCTCGACAACATCCTGAAGGGCCTCGGGCAGATCGACGCCGCCCCCGACGTGCTCGCGGCCGATCTCGACGCGAACTGGGAGGTGCTCGGCGAGGCGATCCAGACGGTGATCCGCGCCGAGGTGACCGCGGGCCGCTCGACCATCTCGGATCCCTACGCCGTGCTGAAGGAGCTGACCCGGGATCGCCGGATCGGCCAGGCCGACCTCGTGGAGTTCGTGCAGGGTCTCGAGATCGGCGACGCCGCCAAGCAGCGCCTGCTCGAGCTCACGCCCGCCACCTACATCGGCGACGCGGTGAGACTGCTCGACTACCTCAAGCGATAGCCGGAGCGGATGCCGGCCGCCGGTACCGGGAGCACGGCACTCCCCTCGCGGACGCCGCGTGTGCCAGAGTGGGAGTATCCGAAGAAGGGATCGCCGTGACCGACCAGGACCTGCCGCCGACCGGCCGCTTCGACCGCCCCCGCACGATGCACCGCTTCACCGCGCGAAGGGCGACCGTGATCGCGGTGGCCGAGATCGAGCACTTCACCAGGGTGACGCTGTCGAGCGCGGAGCTCGAGGACTGGGCGAGCACCGGACCCGGGGACCACGTGAAGGTGTTCTTCCCCGATCCGTCGACGGGAGAGCTCATCGCTCCGACCCCCGCGGGTGACGGCGAGAGCGGAATCGTCCGACCCGATCGTCCGGCGTTCGGCCGCGACTTCACCCCGCTCAATCCGCGGAGGGATCCGGGATCGGGGCACCGCCTCTTCGACCTGGACGTGCTGAGGCACAAGCACCCGGGACCCGCCGCGAAGTGGGCGGCTCACGCGGAACTCGGCGACGAACTCGTGATCGTGGGGCCGCGCGGCTCCGTGGGCGCTCCGGTGGGAGCGCCCCGTGTGCTCTGCATCGCGGACGAGACGGCGCTTCCGGCGACGGCACGATGGATCGAGGACATGCCCTCCTCCGCCGCCATCGAGGTGATCGCCGACGTCGACGGGCCGGTGGACTGGGTGCGCCTCTACCTCGCCACCCGAGGCGGTCGCGACGTTCCCGTCTCCTCGGCCCCCCGCGACGCCGGCGGACTCGCTGCTGCGGCGCGGAACGCGACGATCGATGGCGAGACCTATGTCTTCGCCGCCGGAGAGGCCACCCGGCTCATCCCGCTGCGGCGCCTGCTGCGCTACGAACTGGCGCTCCCGCGGGAGCAGTACTCGATCAGCGGCTACTGGAAGCGCGGTGCCGCCGCGTTCGACCACCACGCGCCCATCGACCCGGAGGATCCCGAGGACTGAGCCATGCCCGCCGCCCCTGACCCTCGCCGCGACGTGCCGCGCCGCACACGCGTCTCGGTCACGGCGATCCTCGACGAGTTCTTCTTCGTCTACGCGGGCCTCGCCGCGATCTGGCTCGCGTGGCTCATCCTCACGGAGAGCTTCCAACTCGGCTGGTTCGGGATCCTCTCCTTCGTGGTGTTCTGGGTGACCCTCGCGTACCTCGTGCTCCCCCGGCTGCATCGGATCCTCACCACGATCTACGTCCCCGACTACTTCATCGGCCGCACTCGCACGAGCGACGGCCTCCTCGGCGATCCGATCAACCTGGCGGTACGCGGCTCGGAGCGGGAACTCCACGCGGCGATGGAGCGGGCTGGCTGGATCCGCGCCGATCCGGTGACCCTGCGCTCCTCCTGGGCGATCATCGTCTCGACCCTCACCCGGCGCAGCTACGACCGAGCCCCGGTGAGCCCGCTCCTCCTGTTCGGGCGGGTGCAGGACTTCGCCTACCAGCAGGAGGTCGAGGGCAATCCCGCGAAGCGCCATCACGTGCGCTTCTGGCGCACGCCGCGAGGCTGGCCGCTGCCGGGCGGTGCACGCGTCGACTGGCTGGCCGCGGGCACCTTCGACCGGGCGGTGGGATTCTCGCTCTTCACGCTCCAGGTGACGCACAAGATCGACGCCGACATCGA
>JAPSIU010000447.1 GCA_031178565.1 Leucobacter sp.
TCCTCGAGGAGGGCGACCCGATCGGCCAGCGTGACGGTGGACGGGCGGTGTGCGACGACGAGCGCCGTGGTCTCGGCCAGCACCTCGCGCAGCGCATCCTCGACCAGCGCCTCGGTGTCGACGTCGAGCGCCGACAGCGGGTCGTCGAGCACGAGGACGGCGGGGCGGGCGGCGACGGCGCGGGCGAGCGCCAGCCGCTGCCGCTGCCCGCCCGAGAGGCTGAGCCCCTCTTCGCCGATGACCGTGTCGACCCCGTCGGGCAGGTCTTCGATGAAGCCGGCCTGCGCGACCTGGAGCGCCTCCCGGAGCACGCGCTCCCCCTCGGGGCTGCGCGGGTCGAGGTCCTCGCGTCCGAGCAGCACGTTCTCGCGCACCGTCTGCGAGAAGAGCGTCGCGTCCTCGAAGGCCATCCCCACGTGCCGACGCAGCTCCGTGAGGCTGAGATCGCGCACATCCACCCCGTCGAGCAGCACCCGGCCGCCGGTGACGTCGTACAGGCGGCCCGGCAGGGTCGTCAGCGTCGTCTTCCCGGAGCCGGTCAGCCCCACGAGGGCCATCGTCTCCCCGGGCCGCAGCGACAGGTCGATGCCGTCGAGCAGGTCGCGTTCGGCGGGCCCGGCATCCTGGTAGCGGAAGCGCGCCCCCTCGAACACGAGCTCGCCGCGAGGGCTGTCGATGGAGACGGGGTTCTCGGGGTCGACGATCGTGTTGCGCTCGTCGAACACCTCGAAGATGCGGTCCGTCGCGGTGCGGGCGTCGACGAGGAACGAGAAGAGGAAGCCGATGGACTCGACGGGCCAGCGGAGGATCGTCGCCATCGCGAAGAACGCGATCAGCGCGGCGGTGTCGATCTCCCCCGCCTGGACCAGGAAGATGCCGGCGCCCAGGCACAGCGCGAACGCGATGTCGGGCAGCAGCACCAGCCAGAACCAGATCCAGCCCACGGCTTTCGCCTTGTCGATCTCCGTCTCGCGCAGGGTCTCGGCCTGGCGGGCGAACTTGCGGAGAGCGTGACTGCCGCGCCCGAAGGCCTTGAGGACGCGGATGCCGTGGACCGACTCCTCGACCGCGGTCGCGAGATCGCCGGCCTGGTCCTGGCTCTGGCGCGACAGCGCGCCGTAGCGGTTCTCGAAGACGAAGCCGGCGATCCACAGCGGCGCGGAGACGACGACGAAGACGGTGCCCAGCAGCCAGTGCCAGCTGAAGAGGATCACCGACCCGACCACGATCGTGATCATGTTCACCACCAGCAGGACGAGGCCGAAGGCCAGCCACCGGCGGATGAGGCTGATGTCCTGCATCATCCGGCTGAGGAGCTGGCCCGACTGCCACCGGTCGTGGAAGGCGACGGGAAGGCGCTGCAGACGGGAGTAGAAGTCGGTGCGGAGCTGGTACTCGACGGACGTGGCCGGGGACAGCACGAACCAACGCCGCGCCCACACCATGAGCGCCTCGAGCAGGCCGAGCAGCAGCACGGCGCCGGCGCCGAGGGCGATGAGCCACGGATCGCCGGACGCGATCGGGCCCTCCGCGCTGACGATCTGCTCGAGGACGAGCGGGATGCCGAGGGCGAGCAGGCTCGCGATCAGCGCACTGAGGGCGCCGAGGGAGAGCCGCGGCAGCACCGGCCTCGCGAACGGCAGCAACCGGGCGAGGGAGCGGAAGGTGGACAGACGGGGATGCGTCGGAGGAGTCATGATCCTGCAGTGGTGAGGAGCGGATGCCGGAGCGGCGAGGAGCGCAGCAGAGCGCGGACGATCGGGGTCTCAGGACCCGTCGAGGGAGAACAGCGGACCGCGCGGCGCGCTTCCCGCTCGCGTCAGATCAGCGGTGTCATCCCCGGCCGACGGGGCGCCCGGCGACGGCGAGGAGGGCGATGGCGGACTTCGTGGTGACGATCTCCGTGGACATGGCTTTCCTCCTTGATGGGCCGGACGAGGCGCCCGCCTCGTTCGCGGGAGCCCTCCAGGGTATCCCTGTGGATTCGCTGATAGCAAGCGCTTTCTGAGCGACGTCGGCCTCAGGCCGCCGCTTCGCGCTCGAGCAGGCGCCGCTTCACCTCGAGCCCCCAGGCGAAGCCGCCCAGCGCTCCCCCGGTGCGCAGGACCCGATGGCACGGCACGAACAGCGCCGGCGCGTTGCGGGCGCAGATGGACGCGGCCGCTCGCACCGCGCCCGGCGACCCGAGCTCCGCGGCGAACTCGGTGTAGGTGAGCGGGCGCCCCGGCGCG
>JAPSIU010000102.1 GCA_031178565.1 Leucobacter sp.
GACCGCGCCCGCGAGATAGGCGAGGAAGATCCACGACACCTGCGCGAGCGTCAGGCCGAAGGGCGGCTCCTGCAGACGGAACGCGAGGTAGTTGTAAGCGGCGACGAAACCGCCCATGAGGAGGAACGCCTGCGCGATCAACACCATCACACCGGGATCGCGCAGATTCGAGAGAGCGGCCCGCCAGACCGGCAGACCGGCTCTCGCGGCGACCGCGGTCGGCGGGATCCGCAGCAGGAACACGAGCGTCGACACGGCCGCGAGCGCCGCGACCGCCAGCATTCCCGAGCGCCAACCGAGGGGCTCTCCGACGACCGCGGCCACGATCCGGCCCGCGAGCCCTCCGATCGTGGTCCCGGCGACGTAGGTGCCGACGGCGGCCCCGAGGGCACCCGGGCGGATCGTCTCCCCGATCGCGGTCACAGCGATGGCCGGAAGCCCGGCGAGCGCCAGCCCCTCCAGGAAGCGAGCGGCGATGAAGAGCTCGAACCCCGGCAGGAGCGGGGTCACCAGACCGATCGTCATGGCCGCCGCCGTCGCCCACCGCATCGCGGGCACCCGGCCGATCCGGTCGGAGAACCGCGCCCAGGGGATCACACCGAGCGCGACCCCGATGGTGGTCGCGCCCACCGCCCACGAGGAGGTGCCGGCCGCGATCCCGAACTCGCGGGCGAGATCGGGCAGGATCCCCTGCGGGGAGTACATCTGGGCGAAGGTCGCGAGCCCCGCGCAGAAGAGCGCGAGCAGAGTGCGACGGTAGCGCGGAGTGCCGCCGCTCGCGCGCGGATCCTCGCTCTCGGGGCCCGGTTCGGCCGTTCCCGTTCCGCGGCGCGGACTCACCCGCGACCTACTGGTCTGCGGCGACGCGGGCCTTGAGCGCCGCGTTCTTCGATTCCACGGTGTCGGTGAGCTCTCGGGCGTAGGCGTCGAGACGGGCAGCGACCTCCGGGTCGTTCGCACCGAGGATCCGCGCCGCCAGCAGGCCCGCGTTCTTCGCGCCGCCGATCGAAACGGTTGCGACGGGGATGCCGCCCGGCATCTGGACGATCGACAGCAGCGAGTCGAGTCCGTCGAGCTTGGCGAGCGGCACCGGAACCCCGATCACCGGAAGGGTGGTCATCGACGCGACCATTCCCGGCAGGTGCGCGGCGCCCCCCGCTCCCGCGACGATGACCTTCAGCCCTCGCCCCGCGGCCTCGCGCGCGTAGCTCACCATCTTGTCGGGCGTGCGGTGCGCGCTCACGACCTCGACCTCGTGCGGGATCCCGAACTCGCGGAGCACCTGCACCGCGTCGCTCATCACGCCGAAGTCGGAGTCGGAGCCCATGATCACGCCGACGAGAGGAGTGGTCGCTGCTGCGGAGTCTGCCATGCCTCGATCCTACTCGGCGGTCTCGCTCGCCGGCCTCGCTCACCGGCCGAGCCCGGATCTCCGACCGACGCGGGGCGGAGTACGAGGTCGTGCCCGAGCGCTCAGCGGAACATCGCCGCGGCCGCGCGCGCCTCGGCGCGCACCTCGCCCGGATCCTCACCCGTCACGGTCACGTGCCCCACCTTGCGGCCGGGGCGCGGCTGCTTGTCGTAGCTGTGGATCTTCGCGCGCGGATGCTCGGCGAGCACCTCGGCGTAGCGCACCGGCATCGGACCCTCTTCGGGTCCGCCCAGCACGTTCACCATCACCGCGGCGGGCGCCGTCATCGCGGTGTCGCCGAGCGGCAGGTCCGCGACCGCTCGGAGGTGCTGCTCGAACTGGCTCGTCACGGATCCCTCGATCGAGAAGTGGCCCGAGTTGTGCGGACGCATCGCGAGCTCGTTCACGAGCACCCGGCCGTCCCGCGTCTCGAACATCTCGACGGCGAGCACGCCCGTGACACCCACCCCGTCCGCGACCGCGACGCCGATGCGCGCGGCCTCCTCCAGGGTGGCCGGGTTCTCGACGGGCGCCGGAGCCAGCACCTCGGCGCACACCCCGTTCTCCTGGATCGTCTCGACCACGGGCCAGGTGCGGGTCTCGCCGCTCGGCCTGCGCGCGACGAGCTGCGAGAGCTCGCGAGTGAAGTCGACGAGCTCCTCGACGAGCAGCCGCCCGCCGTGCCCGTCCTCCGCCAGGGCGGTGAACCAGTCCCTCACCTCGGCGGAGTCCGCGACGACGCGCACGCCCTTGCCGTCGTATCCGCCGCGGGCCGTCTTCACGACGGCGCGGCCGCCGTGCTCCGCGATGAACGACTGCAGCTCCTCCTCGTCGGAGACCGCGGCCCAGTCCGGGATCGGCACTCCGAGCTCCCCGAGCTTCTCGCGCATCAGGATCTTGTCCTGCGCGTACTGCAGCGCCTCGGGCCGAGGGTGCACCGCGACGCCGCGATGTTCGAGCTCTCGCAGAATCGGCTGCGGCACGTGCTCGTGGTCGAACGTCACTACGTCCACCGTCTCGGCGAAGGCGTAGACGGTGTCGGGATCCCGGTAGTCGCCCACGGCGTCGGCGGCGCGGGCGGCGCTCGACCCCTCCGCCTCGGCGAGCACGCTGATCCGGAGCCCGAGGTGGATCGCGGGCGGCACCATCATCCGGGCGAGCTGCCCGCCGCCGATCACGCCGATCCTGATGCTGCCGCTGCCGAGACTCATGGAGTCCATTCTGCCCTACGCGATCGCGCCGCGCTCCGCCCGCCCGTCGCCCCTATCCCAGCCCCGCCTCGTCCCGCCCCACCCCACCCGCGTCCCGCCCCCACCCGCGTCCCGCCCCACCCCGTTCGCGGGTGCCTTCGTGCCGGCTGGAGTGCGCTCGACCCGCACCACGGCACCCGCGAACCGGGAAAACCACCCGCGAACCGGGCAGGGCACCCCCGAACCGGGCAGGGCACCCGCGAATCAGGCAACTGGTTGACAGGAATCAACCAAATACCTATAGTTGATCAACATCAACCAATTTCACGCCGCAGTAAGGATCCCGCCCTCCAGATGGCTCAGACTCACCCACCGCAGACCGAAGGCGTGCTCACCGGGCGCGCGAAACGCCTCGCACTCGCCGCCCTCTTCCTCAGCATGTTCGTCTCCATGCTCGCGATGAACGTCGTCGGCACCTCGATGCCGATCATCATCGCCGACATCGGAGGCACGCAGGCCGCGTTCACCTGGGTCGTCACGGCGACCATGCTGGCGAGCGCGATCTCCACGCCGATCTGGGGCAAGCTCGCCGACCTGACGAGCAAGAAGGCGCTGCTGCAGGTGGCTCTCTTCGTGTTCACGCTGGGTTCCGCCCTCGCGGGCATCGCGAACGACCCGAGCTGGCTCATCGCCTTCCGCGTGCTGCAGGGGCTCGGCGCGGGCGGTCTCGGCGCGCTCGGGCAGATCGTGCTCGCGGAGATCGTCAGCCCGCTCGAGCGAGGCAAGTACATGGGTGTCATGGGTGCGGTCATGGCCGTGGCGACCGTGGGCGGCCCCCTGCTCGGCGGCCTGCTCACCGACACCGTCGGCTGGCGCTGGAATTTCTACGTCGCCGCACCGATCGCGATCGTCGCCATCGTCATGCTGCAGCGCACGCTGCACCTCCAGACGGTGAAGCGGCCCATCAAGATCGACTACCTGGGAGCCGCGCTGATCTCCGCGGGCTTCTCGAGCCTCCTCATCTGGGTCACGCTCGGCGGGTCGAGCTTCGACTGGATGTCCTGGCAGACCCTCGTGATGGTCGGGGGCGGCGTGATCCTGCTCGTCCTCGCCGTGCTCGCGGAGGCGAAGGCGGAGGAACCGCTGATCCCGCTCGCGCTGTTCAAGAACCGCACCTTCACGATGTCGGTGCTCGCGAGCATCGCCGTGGGCCTCGCCATGTTCGGGACCGCGGTCTTCCTCGGCCAGTACATGCAGCTGGCCCGAGGACGATCCGTGATCGAGGCGAGCCTGCTCACCCTGCCGATGATGGGCGGTCTGCTCGTCTCCTCCACCGTCGTCGGCCAGATCATCACACGCACCGGCAAGTGGAAGCGCTACATGGTCACGGGGGCCGCGGCCCTGCTCGCGGGGCTCGTGATGATGGGGCAGCTGCGCTACGACACCTCGTACTGGTACGTGGGCGTCTCCATGTTCGTCATGGGTGCCGGCGTCGGCATGACGATGCAGAACCTGGTGCTGGCGGTGCAGAACACGATCGCGCCGACCGAGATGGGTGCCGCGAGCTCGGCGGTCACGTTCTTCCGCACGATCGGGGGCACGGCGGGCATGTCGGCCATGGGCGCGATGCTCGCGCATCAGGTCTCCGGCTACATCTCCGACGGCCTCGCGAAGCTCTCCCCCGAGGAGATGCAGGGAGCCGAGGCGCTCGCGGGCGGGGTGCTGCCGAAGATCGCCGACCTCCCGGGACCGATCCGCGTCGTCGTCGAGTCGGCGTACGGGCACGGGATCGGCAACATCTTCCTCGCCGCAGTGCCCGTCGCGGTGGTCGCGCTCGTCGCGATCGTGTTCCTCCCGAACATCCCGCTGAGCACGAAGAGCGCGGCCGAGCAGCGGGCGGAGCTGCAGCGGGCGGGTGCGGCCGACCTCGTCGTGGCGGACACCGCGGCCATGGCCGGGACCGACACCGGCACCATTCCCGCGCAGATGGCCGACGCCGACGGCCGGCGCGGGAAGCTGTAGGCTCACGATCATGCAGGACCAGGACCAGGACGCCGGATCGAGGGACGACCGGATCTCGGAGATCATCGCCGAGTTCTCCGACGTCTTCGCCTTCGCCCGCACGCGCTGGGCGCGATACGCGGAGGAGGTGCATCCGGACCTCAGGGGCGTCGGCATGATGGTGCTGCAGCTCGTGACGAGGAAGGGACCGGTGACCGCGACCGCGATCAGCCAGATGCTCGACATGGACAAGGCGATGGTGAGCCGCCAACTCACGAAGCTGCGCGAGCTCGGCCTCGTCGACGCCGAGCCGGCGGCGGAGGACCGACGCGTCACACTGCTGACCGCGAGCGATCGGGCCCAGGTCCTCCTCGACGGGATCCGCGAGCAGTGGGCCCACGCGTATCACGAGCGCTTCGTCGAGTGGAGCGTCGAGGATCTCGAACGGCTGCGCGAGGGCCTGCACCGCTTCAACGCCTCGTCGGACAGTCGCCACGCGGACCGGCCGGCCGGCCGCTGCACGCCCGCCGACTGAACGGCCCACGGGCTGAGCGGCCCGCGGGCTGACCCTGGTTCTCGCGGTGGTCCCTCCGGATCGCGCCTATCCCTGCCGCATGCCCTCTCCGGATCGGGATCCGGGTCCGGATCCGCCCATTCGCTTGGCGCAAAGTGCGACCTCATTCGATCGAAGCCGCACTTTGCGCCAACCGAACGGAGGTCGGGCTACTGCAGCCGCTTGCGGATCCAGGCGGAGGCGAGATCCACGGCGACGATGACGATCAGGATGATGACGAGGTAGGTCAGCATCTCGTCGAACTGGAACGTCTTGATGGACTTGTTGATGAGCAGGCCGATGCCGCCCGCCCCCACGAGGCCGAGCACGAGCGAGGACCTGACGTTGACGTCGAAGCGGTAGAGCAGCAGACCCGTCAGCTGCGGCAGCACGCTCGGGATCGTCGCGTTCGCGACCACCTGCCAGCGACTCGCACCGGCGGTGCGCAGCGCCTGCTCCGGCCCCGGGTCGATGTCCTCCATCGCCTCGGACCAGAGCTTGCCCATCACCCCCGTGTTGTGGCAGATGAGCGCGAGCACACCGGCGAAGGGACCGAGCCCGACGGCCGTGACGAAGATCAGCGCGAACACGATGTCGGGGACCGCCCGGAAGAACGACAGGATCCCGCGCGCGATCTGGTAGACGAAGCCGTTGGGGGTGGTGGTCCGCGCTCCGAGCACCGCGAGCAGGAGGGCGAGCGGGACCGACACGGTCGTGCCGAGCAGCCCCACCCAGAGTGTGGTGAGCGCACCCTCGAGCCCGGCCGTCAGCACCTCGGGGCTGAGATCGGGCGGGATCGCCTCTGAGAGGAAGTTGAACATGCCTCGAGCGCCCGATACGAGCGCCTCGGGTCGGAAGTCGGTGGCCTGGAACGCGAGCAGGTGGAGCACGACGAGGACGGCGATGATAGCCGCCCACGATCCGGCTCGATAGGGGGTCTTCGGGTCGCGCGGCACCGGGAGACGACGCGGTCCCGCGTCGGAGCGGGCGCCGTCGCTCGGGCGGTCGCGGGTGAGCAGGTCGGTCACGGGAGGTTCCTCACGAGTCGGAGACTGGTCGCGGATCGGCGATGAGTCGTGCGCGGAGCCGGATCATGTCTCGGCAGCGGGTCAGAGCTGGGAGCGGGTCAGAAGCAGCAGGCCAGAACCGGCGGGCCAGAACCGGCGGGTCAGAGTCAGCGGGTCAGAGATACAGCGACGCCACTTCGACGTCGTCGATGTCGGCGGTGGGCGCGTCGAAGACGAGCCGACCGCCGCGGAGCCCGATGACCCGGTGGGCGAAGGCGCGCGCCAGGTGCGGCTGATGCAGCACGGCCGCGACGCCCAGGTTCTCGGAGACCGCGAGCTCGTGCAGCAGGCGCATCACGTCGTCCGCCGCCTTCGGATCGAGCGCCGAGACGGGCTCGTCGGCGAGGATCATCCGTGGGCGCTGGCAGAGCGCCCGCGCGATCGCGACGCGCTGCTGCTGCCCGCCCGACAGACTGCCCGCGCGGTCGTGGGCGCGATCGGCGAGACCGACGCGCTCGAGGCACCCCATGGCCTCCTCCCTGAGATCGCGCCCGAAGAGCGGCGGGATCGAGCGCCACGCGGGCAGTCGCGCGAACCCGCCGGCGCACACGTTCTGCAGCACCGTGCGCCGCTGCACCAGGTGGATCTTCTGGAAGACCGTCGCCGCCGTGCGGCGCGCTTCGGCCCGGCGGTGCGGGCTCGCCTCGTTCAGACGCACCCCCGCGATCGTGATGTCGCCCGAGTCGGCCTCGATGAGGCCGTTCACCGCGCGCAGGGTGGTCGACTTCCCCGAGCCGTTGGCGCCGAGGAAGGCGACGACCTCCCCGGCGTGGACGCGCATGCTCATGTCCGAGAGCACGACGCGATCGCCGAAGCTCTTGGTGATGGCGTGCACGTCGAGCAGCACCTCTCGCGCGTCCTGCGGAGCGGTCGGACCGTCGTGACCCGCTCCCGGAGCCGATTCTCTGAGCACGGTGACGGCGCTCATCAGACGTCGGCCTCGGTGAGGCCCATGACCTCGGCGAGGTCGAAGAGCGGCTGGTAGGCGTCGACGGTGACCGGGATCAGCGGACCCGCGAGATCCACCCCGAGGAACGCGCCGACCTGTTCGACGTCCTCGGCGGGAAGGCCGAGGAGCGCCTCCTTCACGGCGTCCTGGAACTCCTGCGGGAGGTCGCCCCGCACGGTCACCGGGTCGTTCGGGATCTCCTCCGACTCCCAGACCTGACGGAACTTCGAGGTGTCGAAGGTCCCCTCGGCTTCGGCGGTCGCGAGCGTCTGCGAGTTGATCTGCGCGGCGTCGACCGTGCCGTTGACGAGGGCGAGCAGCGCCTCGGGGTGCCCGCCCGCGTAGTCGGCGGTGACCTCGTCCTCGATCCCCGCTTCCGCGAGGGCCGACATCGGGAGCGCGTCGCCCGACGTCGATCCCGGGCTGCCGAGCGCGAGCGTATGCCCGACGAGATCCTCGATGCTCTGGATCTCCGAATCCGCCGGCACCCAGATGCCGCCCGTGTAGGTGGTCGGGTTGCCCTCGGCGTCGCCGAAGGAGACCATCGGGATCGCGTCGGCGCGCTCGCTCGCGAACACGAAGCCGAGCGGGCCGAACTGCGCGATCTCGAGCTCGCCGTTCTCCATCGCGAGCACCTCGGCGGCGTAGTCCTCCGTGATGATGACCTCGACGGGGCAGTCGAGTTTCTCCGAGAGACCGTCGGCGAGCACCTGATAGGCGGGCTCGAGCGCCTCGGGATCCTCGTAGGGCAGAATGCCGAAGCGGATCTTGCCGCCGGGGCAGGTCGCCGATTCCTCCGCGGCGGCGACATCGCCGGAGGGGCTCGAGCAGCCGGCGAGGCCGATGCCGATGAGGGCGACGGCCGAGGCGGCGAGGGTGGTGTTCTTCTTCACGATTCTCCTTGGTGTGCTGGGTGGACGGTCACCCTGCGCGAAGCGGCAGGATCCGGTCGATCGATGGGTGAGGGATGAGGGGGTCGGGGATCAGGGATTCAGAGGCTCAGAGCGCCGAGATCGTCCGCGCGCCGAGCGCGAGCCCGACGGTCATTCCGATGCCCGTGGTCAGGGTCACGACGCTCACGCCGGGCATCGGCTGCGCGCGCAGGATGTCCTGCTTCGCACTTGTCGCGTAGACGCCCTGCCAGCGTTCGAGCACGTCGAGCCGCTCGGCGCCGAGCAGCGACGCGGCCTCCTCGAGCAGGATCCTCGACCAGCGCTCGTCGAGGAAGGGCGGAACCGTGTCGCCGGTGGCGTGCGAGTCTCCGACGAGCAGGGTTCCGTCGGCCTGCTGGGTGAGCATGACGTTGGCGTCGATCTCCGTGAGATCCGGTCGCTCCTCCCGGATCTCCTCGCGGAGCGCGTCTACTGCGGGACCCGCGAAGGCGCCGTAGCGCAGCATCGAGGTGCCGGTCAGCACCGCGGGCCCGAGCCCCATGGGGTGCGGTGCGCGGACGCGGTGCATCTGCAGCGAGCACTCGCGAACCTCGGCTCGCGCGGCGAGTTCCGGGAACACTCGGCCGACGAGGTGCCCGGCAGCGACGACGACGTGGTCCGCTTCGATCCGGCCTCCGCTGGTCTCGACCGCACCGGTTTCGACGCCGTGGACCGTCGTGGAGAATCGCACCTCACCGCGCTCGTGCGCCTGCACCCACGCCGCGATGCGTGCGACGGCGGTGCGCGGATCCGCCGTGATGTCGGCGGGGAGGAGCGCGCCGGCGAGGGGCGTCGCGTCGATCCGCAGCATCTCGGCGGCCTCGGCGCCGCTCGTCAGCCGCGCGCCCTCGGGTGGACGCTCCGAGATGAGCTCCT
>JAPSIU010000103.1:0-6661 GCA_031178565.1 Leucobacter sp.
CTCGAGGTCACGGGCGAGGACACCCTGCTCGTGCACGGCGCCGCCGGCAGCGTCGGCTCGGCCGCCGTGCAGATCGCCATCGACCGAGGCGCCGCGGTCATCGGTACTGCCTCACCTCGCAACCACGACTACCTGAGATCACTCGGCGCGGCCCCGGTCACCTACCGTGACGGCCTCGAAGAAGCGCTTCGCGGCCTCGGCCCTATCACCGCGAGCGCCGATGCCGTCGGCGGGCGCGAATCGGTCGCCGCGACCATGGCCGTCCTCGCGACGCGCGGCCGTGCGGTGACCGCGTGGGGCGACGAACATTCCCGGGCGGCCGGGATCCCGTGGGTGCGGCACCCCGAAGACGAGCTGGAGCAGACTGTCGCGATCGCCGCCCGCGGCGCGCTCACCATCAGGATCGGCGAAACGTTCCCGCTCGCCCGTGCTGCCGACGCCCTGCGACTCAGCCAGGCTGGTCATCCGGCGGGCAAGATCCTCCTCGCATCCTGACATCCGGACACATGCACCCGCACTCAGAAGGGGGTACGCCTACCTCTTCGAAGCGTCGACCGCCTCCGCCAGGATCCGTCGCGCATCGTCGCCGCTGAGCCCCAGTTCCCGCAGCCGCCCCGCTGCTTCGATCGCGATCCGTCGCGCGGCGGCGCCGACGGGATCCTCTCCGAGCGACACGAAGCTGCCGGCCCTGCCGCGCCCCTCGATGACACCCGACTCCTCGAGTGCGCGATACGCGGCGGCGACCGTGTTGACGGCGAGCCCGAGGTGGGCGGCAAGGGCGCGGATCGTGGGGAGCCGCTGCCCGGGGGCCAGACGCCCGGCGGAGATCCCGCGCACCGCGGCGTCGTGGAGCTGTCGGAACGGGGGAACCGAGGAGTCCGGATCCACCTCGAAGATCTCGAGTGCGCCGTGATCCCGAGCGTCCGCTGTCATGATCACAGCGTAGGGCACGCGCGCCGATGACGTCCTGTTGCGCCGCGTGACGCCCGATGACGCCTCGTTTCGGCGTGTGACGAGGGTCCTTTTCGATCTCGCCGACGGGCTCCACACTGGGTGCACGCCGCGGCGCGGGGCCGCGGGACGACCGAGAGGACATCCATCATGAGCAGCACCGAGACCAGCGCGGCGAGCACCGCGGAGACGACCGCCGGGGCGGCGACCGCCGGGGCCGCAGCGCCTGAGGAGGCGACGGACATCGCGACCGCGAGTTCGCCCTTCGCGCCGATCACGGAGAGCGAGCGGGCCGAACGCATCGCCCGCGTCGGCGAGTGGGCGGGATCCCTCGCCGAGCAGCCCGAGCGCGGCGCGCTCACCTTCCACGTGGCGGGACAGTCCGCGGGATCCGTCGGCAGCGTTTACCGCGCGAGCGGACACCGCATCGTCGTCGACGAGCCGGCGGCGCTCGCGGGCGACGGGCTCGCCCCGAACCCCGTCGAGTACGCGCTCACCGCGCTGCTCTCGTGCCAGGTCGTCACCTACCGCGTGTGGGCGGCGAACCTCGGCATCACGGTCGACACGATCGAGGCGAGCGCCGACGGCGATCTCGACGCCCGCGGGTTCCTCGGCGTCGACGACTCGGTGCGCCCCGGCTTCACCGGCATCCGCCTGACCGTGCGGGTGAGCGGTCCCGAGTCGGAGGAGCGGTATCTCGAGCTGCGGCGCGCGGTCGAGGCCCACTGCCCGGTGCAGGATCTCTTCGCGAACCCCACGCCGATCACGACGCGACTCGAGGTTGACTGAGCGCGCTGCGCGGGCGCGGATCCTCTCCCGCGGGCGAGCATCGGCGGAACAGGGCCGGTTCGGGCGCCCGCATGTCGCCCTGTCTCCGAAGGGGAGGGCGGCGTGCGCCCCTATAGAATCTCCCCATGCGCCTCGGAGTGATCGACGTCGGATCCAACACCGTTCACCTGCTGATCGTGGACGCGCACCCGGGCGCGAGTCCGGTGCCGTTCCACTCGCAGCGCTCGACCGTGCGGCTCATGCGCTACCTCGATACCGACGGCGCGATCCGCGAGGAGGGCGTGCGGCTGATCCTGGACGCCGTGCACGAGTCGGCTGCGATGGCCCGTGAGATCGGCGTCGACGACCTCATCTCGACCGCGACGAGCGCGATCCGCGAGGCGGCGAACGGTGAGGAGGTGCTCGCACGGATCACCCGCGAGACGGGGGTGACGCTGCGGGTGCTCTCGGGGGAGGACGAGGCGCGGATCACGATGCTCTCCGTGCGGCGCTGGCTCGGCTGGTCGGCGGGGGAGATCCTGCTGTTCGACATCGGCGGCGGATCGTTCGAGATCGCTCAGGGGGCCGACGAGTACCCCGACGTGCAGGTGTCGCTGCCGCTCGGGGCGGGCCGGTCCACGATCAACTACCTGCAGGAGGATCCGCCCTCGCGGGAGGCGGTGTCACGGCTGCGGGCCCACGCCCGGGCGGAGTTCACGCGGGTGCGGGAGGAGCTGTTCCTCGAGCGTCCGAGGCCGAAGCGGGTGGTCGGCACGTCGAAGACGATCCGCTCACTCGCGCGGCTCATCGGCGGTCCACCGGATCCGGTGACGGGGGATCTCGCTCAGCTGCACTACACCGGTCTGCGCGAGTGGGAGCCGACCCTGCGCGACATGCCGGGCACCGTGCGCGAGTACCTGCCCGGGATCACACCCGAGCGCGGGTACCAGATCATGGCGGGCGCGGTCGTGCTGCGCACCGCGATGAAGGTGTTCGAGGTGGAGACGCTCACGATCTCGCCCTGGGCGCTGCGCGAGGGCATCGTGCTGCGTTACATCGACGCCCTCGACGGGCGGGGCGCCGATCCCGTGAAGACGGCGGAGGAGCAGGCGCTCTCGGCGTCGGTGTCGTCGGCGTCGGCA
Organism: Leucobacter sp.; assembly: GCA_031178565.1. Lineage (GTDB taxonomy): Bacteria > Actinomycetota > Actinomycetes > Actinomycetales > Microbacteriaceae > Leucobacter. Next base: position 2,862 of record JAPSIU010000103.1, read on the forward strand.
TCTGTGTAGGGCTGGCGCTGGGCGTGGGTCGGCCGTAGGGCGGGCGCTGGTGCCGGTGTGCACAGGGCATCTTCGTCCACAAGCCGAACTTATCCACAGATTCCGCCTCCCCGGCCCTCGGGCTCATCGGACCGTGCAGTCTTATCCCATGACCCGCCGCAACGATCCCCGAACGAGTCCCGAACGCGTCCTCAAGACCGACGCCGATCTCCAAGAGCTGCTGAGCCTCCTTCTGCGCAGGGCGGAACAGCGTCAGTTGTGGCTCATCATGCTGGGGGAGGACAAGCGCATCGTCGGTCCCCTCATGCCGATGGCCGACCACCCGAGCACTCCGGATGAGCTGTGCGACACGGACGACATCGGGCGCGTCACGTTCGCGCACGTTCTCATGGATCGGGCGAAGTTCGTCTGCGAGGCCGTGGGCGGCAGTGCACTCGTGTTCGTGTGGGAGCGGCCGGGGCCCGAGCGGTTCACGGGAGAGGATCTCACCTGGGCGAGGGCGATGGCCCGAGAGGCGGAGCAGAACGGTCAGCGGCTTCGCGCGCAGTTCGTGCTCCACGACGACGGGGTGCGGCTGCTCACGCCCGACGACTATGCGTAGGCTTCTGGGCTTCGTGGAGCCGGCTCTGGCATAGAGCCACCGAGGCGTGGCCCCGACGCGTGGCCCCGACGCGTGGGCCCCGGCTCGCCCGAAGTGCTGGCCCGGGCCATCTCGTTTTGAGTTCCAGCCCGCGAGCGGGTAGAGTAGTCTCTCGGTGCCGCGCTCCTCGGAGTCGTGGAATCCCACCCTTGGGGTATGGTGTAATTGGCAACACAGCGGTTTCTGGTACCGCCATTCTTGGTTCGAGTCCAGGTACCCCAGCGAGTAAAACGTCCGGTCGGAATCATTCCGCCGGGCGTTTTCTGTTTCCGCGAGCGCCTGGCTCGGTTGCGTATCGGTGATGGCGACGAATCTCGTGGGCGCCGCGGACCGGACCCCTGCGAGGGATGCGTCGTCGTCGACGTCGAGCAAGGAAGGACGTCCCTCACCGGATGAGATCGCCGAGGTATTCGAGGACCGGCTGCGGGCCGGGGGCGTCACGAGCTATGCCGACGCACCCGAGTTCTACCCGTGCGTGGGGCAGGAACTGTACGACTCGGATCTGACGGATGAAGAGCTCCAGAGCCTCATGGCGGTCGAGGATCCTGCCGTGTTCCAGGACTTCGCGGACGCGACCGTGATGTGCACGCCGGAACAGGTGACGTCGGTGGACGGCGATATTCACGGCGAGGGGAAGGAATTTTCGATCGGCTCCGGGATGACGCTGCGGTTCCAGGTTCGAGCGGATCAGCTCGGTGACCCGGAGCCCATCCTGCCCGGCGTCCCGGTCGAACAGTCCGACTACGACTATTCGTGGGGCGACGCCGTCGAGACCGACGGTCAGGTCGCGGTCCTCACGGTGACGGTGCGGAACGACGGCGATGCCACGCACTCCGACAACGGCGCATTTCTCGAACTGCTCTCGGCTTCGGGGAAGCCGAACACGGGGTCGGCCGGCATGCACGGCACCCTCGACTACCCCTCGGACCCCTTCAGCACCGACGATGTCGCGCCGGGGGAGGAGAAGACCTTCATCGACGTCTACCCGGTGCGGGCCTCCGAGATCGACCAGGTCAAGGTCGATCTGCTCCTCATCAAGGACATGGGAGCCGGCAAGTCCTTCACGATCGAGTAGGGCTGTGCTGCGGACCCACCTGGCGCAATTGGACGCATGACCACACGCAACCCGTGGGTGAGTCCATGAGGGCCGGCGTGCTGTCAGTCGGCCTCGCGCTGTGCTCGGGCTTCTTGCAAGCGCTTGACGGCGCTCGGGCCGACGCCGTGAAGCGGGAGCAGCTCGGTCAGGTTGTCGGGCAGGCTCTGGACGGTGGTGTAGCCGGCGTCGATGAGTGCGCCGGTGGCCGGCCGGCCGATCTTCACGCCGTCGAAGACGGGTCCGCGATCCTCCATGAAACGAGGATAGCCGCTCTATTCGAAGCCATGGCACCGGCGTGCCTAACTACTCCGACCCCTCGGTTCTCGAGGTGCTCTCGTCATCATCCCCATCTGCGTTCGGACGCTCGACGCCGATCGTGACGCTTGTGGCGAGTGCGGCGACGGCGCCGACTGCGACGAGGATGGGGGCGAGCACGGCGCTCGCGGCCGTGACGGCGACGCCCGCGGTCAGCGGGATCTCGAAGATCGTTTCGCCGCTCTCTCGCTTGATGTAGAGCCTGCGAGCGTTCCCCTCCTCGATGATTTCGCGCACTTTGGCCATGAGCTCATCGCCCTTGACCTTGAACTCTTCGTACCAATCGCTGTTACCGGTGTGACCCCTGTTCTCGGTCATGAGCGTTCCCTTCTCGATGAGATGTGGCCCGCAGTTTATAGAAGGAACTGCTGTATGCGCTGAGTTGGGTTCCCGGATCGCGCGGATGGATCAGCCTCTGCCGCCGAGATACGGCGGCAGAGAGTCACTGAAGCTATAGAGCAGCGCGGCGGCTGTCGGCCTCCACAGCGCGAGCAGCACCTCACACGATCGGTCGTCGAGCGCCGTGAGCGCGCACGTCCGCGTGCGGACGGCACGGGTCGTAGCTCTGCACGAGCTGCGGCATCGCGCCGAGCTCCGTCGCGTCGAACGCGGGCACCTTCTCGGGATCGGTCGGTGAGATGCAGGGCGAGGATCGCGGGCTCCCACGATTCGGGGGCCTCGTCGGGGCGTTTCCTGTCCGAAGCCGATGCGGCGGGGGACGGAATCCGCGCCGGCCACCTCGAAGGCCGCCCGGAGCAGGCCGAACCGCGTGGGCACGGTCGCCGAGGGATCGGCAGGTGCGGGTGTGTCGGGCAGCGTGGCGACCACCCCCACGGGAGCCGTCGTCTCCACCCGGTACCGGGCGAACACGGCGAGACGCTCCGATATAGGGTGAGCATTGTCCAGAGCGAGCCCCATGCCGCGCTCGCCGCCGCGCGGGCCTTTGAGTCAGACGCTCCAGGCGCTCAGTTGTTCTTGGTTCGAGTCCAGGTACCCCAGCCAGAGATTCTGAAGCGCGCTGGGTTTAGTTCCGATCTTTATACGAGGATAGGAACACGATGCCCAAGAAATACGACCCGGAACTGAAGGCCCGCGCGGTCCGGATGGTGACCGAAGCGCTCCCGGATCATCCGAACCCCACCAGCGCGGTCCGGCACGTTGCCGGCCTGCTCGGTATCGGCGATGAAGCGCTCTGAAGCGCGCTTCACTTCGGCACCATCACCACCCGTCGCATAGACGGCGGACGTTACGTTGCCCGCACCCGGTACCGCGACTGGGACGGTAAGAGCAGGCACGTCCAGGTCACTGGCGTGACCCGGCCCGCCGCAGAGCGTGCGCTGAAGAAAAAACTCTCTGAACGGGATCTGTTTCATCCCTGGTTCGCTCGGATGAGCGCAGACAGTTCCTTTCCTGCGCTTGTGTCCTACTGGCTCGAAGACATGGATCTCGAAGATCGTCTCTCGCCAACGACGAGGCTGCTGTATGAGCGCGACATGCGCACCCTCGTGCTTCCCTTCTTCAAAGGAGTGACGCTCCGGGAGATCGGGGTGGCCGGCTGCGACTACTTCCTCAAGCAGCTCGCGAAGCAGAGCTACAACCGGGCACGGCAAGCTCGAGTGGTTCTCCGTCTCGCCCTGGCGCTCGCGGTGCGCCACGAGATCACCCCGCGCAACCCGATGGATCACGTCTCCCGTCTCCTACGCCCCACTCGCACCCCGGACGTGTTCTCGTGGGACGAGCTCAAGGCCA
>JAPSIU010000103.1:6671-8973 GCA_031178565.1 Leucobacter sp.
CATCCGGGCAGGCATCAGTGCCTGGGAACGGCGTCCAATCAAGGCAGGCCCGAAACTGGACGGGCAACTCGGCCAGATCGTGGAAGTCATGCTCGGCACCTCAGCGCACCTCGGCGAGGTCCTCGCGATCCGCCTTGGAGACCTCGACCTCGAGACCCCGATCCCGTCGCTACGGATTTCCGGAACGATCGTCAGCCGGAAGGGAGAACCCACGCATCGGCAGGATCACCCCAAGACGGCCCGATCTGTCCGTCGCGTTGCGTTGCCCGGCTTCGCGCTCTGAGAGATCCAGGAGCGCCTCCGCAAGACGCGTTGCTGTTCTCCACCCGCGTCGGGACACCACATACGACCAACAACATCCGCAGGCAGCTTCGCGACGTGATGGGGAAAGCCGGGTTGCTGACGTCACCCCGCACCGATTCCGCCGCACCGCAGCAACCGCGATCAACGAGATCGGGGGGCTACAGCTCGCCTCCGAGCTCCTCGGGCACAGTGACCCCTCGATCACGAGGGAGCACTACATCCGTCGCAACGAGACCGTGAACCCGATCACCGCGGACTTCCTTGAGCAAGCATTCGGAAGACTAGCGTGATGGTGCGGCAGACCGCGGCCAGGGCGTGCGAGATGGCGTGTTTCGTCGCGCCACCTGGCAGTTTTCTGCTGGCGAGAGCACGCCATACTGAGCAGCATCCCCGTGTCTGTCGGAGGTGTGCGGCAGAATGGAGGCATGCTTGAAACCGCCGCCACTCCTGCCGACACGGCAGAACTGCGCAAGGCTCGCGGCGCGTTCTTCACGCCCGATGCGATAACGCGCTACGTAACCGACTGGGCGATCCGAAGCTCAACGGACACCGTCCTCGAACCCTCCGCTGGTGATGCAGCGTTCCTTGTCCAGGCAGTCCGCCGCCTCCACGAGCACGGCTCCGGCGCTCCCACTGTAGACGGTGTCGAGATCCACGAGCACAGTGCCGTAGTAGCACGCCGTCGGGTTGAGGAAGCCGGGGGCAGCCCAAACATCACGGTCAGCGACTTCTTCCTCGTCGAACCAGAGGCCCGATACTCCGTCGTGGTCGGCAATCCGCCCTACATCCGCTACCAGGACTTCAGCGGCGATTCCCGAACCCGGTCACGCGCAGCAGCCCTGAAAGCCGGGGTCTCTCTGACCGCGCTGGCATCAAGCTGGGCCGCGTTCACGGTCCACTCCGCCCTCTTCTTGAAAGACGGTGGGCGGATGGGGCTCGTGCTCCCCGCAGAGCTTCTCAGTGTGAACTACGCGGCGGCTGTTCGGCAGTTCCTCTTCGACCGATTCCGCAGCGTTGAGCTTGTTCTGTTCACGGAGCAAGTTTTCCCCGAAGCGGAAGCCGATGTCGTGCTGCTCCTCGCGGATGGCTTCAACGAGGGACCGACCGATTACGCGACGATCTACCAGGCTCAAGACGCCGATGCTCTCGTTTCGCTTAGCGGTTCGCTTACTTGGAAGCCGATCGACCCGTCAGCGAAATGGACAGGGCTACTGGTAGACCCCGATGCGGTGGAGCCTCTTCGCACGCTCCGCGCAGAAGGCCACTTCGCAAGTCTCGACGCCTGGGGTGACACCACGCTCGGGATGGTCACGGGCAACAATCGTTACTTCGCCCTCTCCCCGGCACGAGTCAAGGAACTCGGTCTGCCTCGCAAAGACCTTGTTCGGCTCTCGCCGCCTGGCAGTTCCCATCTCAGAGGACTTGAACTCTCCAGCAGCGCGATGATCAAGCTTGGCCAACAGGGCAAATCCACGTGGCTGTTCCGCCCAGCCGACATGCCGTCTCCAGCTTCGCAGGCATACATCGACGCCGGACATCTCGCGGGTGTCGACGAAGCATACAAGTGCCGGGTGCGGAAGCCGTGGTACCGAGTGCCGCTGCTGTCACCCGCCGACTTGCTGCTGACGTGCATGAACGCCGACACGCCCAGGCTGACAACGAACACGGCGGGCGCGCACCACCTCAACTCTGTTCACGGCGTCTACCTCAACGAGCAGAATCGGGAGCTGGGTCGCGACCTTCTGCCTATCGCGAGCCTCAACTCGGTGACTCTTCTCAACGCCGAGATGGTGGGGCGCTCGTATGGGGGAGGGATTCTCAAGCTCGAGCCGCGCGAGGCTGATGTCTGGGCAATGCCCTCACCCGCACATGTGCAAGCTTGCGCTGAGCAGCTGCGTTTCATCAAGCAGGACGTCGCGAAGCTCCTCCAACAAGGAGACCTCATCGCAGCAGTCAAGCTCGTCGACGACGTACTGCTCGTCGACCCCGAGCTCGTTAC
>JAPSIU010000104.1 GCA_031178565.1 Leucobacter sp.
ATCCCGTCGTCGAGCTGGGAGCTGGGCTGGCGGACGAGTGCGATCTTGGACATCTCTACGGGTTCCTCTGGGTCTCCGGACGGGATTTCCCACCAGCGTAGCGGGCTCCAGGTTATGCCGGATGTGAGAGTGGGTCGGCCGCGGCGCTCAGGCCGCTGACGGGTCGCAGGGTTTCATGGGCAGTGCAACCGGAGTGAATGACTCGCGAGGCGACCGAGGCGCTCGACCCCGCCATCAGGCCGGGCATCGAACGCCTGATCGGACAGGTGGACGAGGAGGATCTGCGGGAGTGAGAGCCGCGTGATGTAGTTGGATCCGGGTAGCCGATGCGCCAACTCGCCGAGAAGCGCGCCCTGCGTGAGGCCTTTGTCTCAGTCTTCACTCCCACCCTGCGCGAGCACGGCTGGATCTCCTGCTCGACTGCCCGCGCGTGCCAGGTCTGCCGAAGCCGCACCCGGTGGCCGAGATCTGGGTGTACTCGCCCAGGTCGAGGGCTTACACCTGCGCTTCGCAAGGTCACCCGCGGTGGACTGCGCCGGAGCGACCGGCGTGAGGACTTCCGCACCGAGATGCTGGGGCTCATCAAGGTGCAGATGGTGAAGAACGCCGCGCCGCGTGTGGCGAGTGCCACGTCATCCAGGCGAAGCGCCCTGATAGTTCGTACACGAACTGGTATCCCTTCTGTGCAAGAACGCCATTTACATAAGTTATCTCGCGCATTACTCTGATGTGAGTTCGCAAATAGGACGTATACAAACTAATGTCGGAATTGTGAACCTGAAGTGGTCGATAACTCAAGGGAGAGGTTCATGTTGAAACTACGGAAGGCGACGCTCGCGGCGGTGGCCGTCACCGGGGCGCTGTTCATGAGCGCGTGCTCGGGCGGGGCATCGAACACGGAGGGGAGCGGGGCGTCCGCGGAGACCGGAGGTGCCGAGCTCGACCACCTCACGGTTGCCTCGATCGACGTGGGCGGCACGATCCCGCTGCTCATCGGCGTCGACGAGGGGATCTTCGAGAAGCACGGTCTCGAAGTCGAGACGACGATGGCGCCCGCGTTCGACGGAACCCTTGCCGCGGTCATGAACGGTCAGGCCGATATCGGCTTCGCCGCGTCGCCCCCGATGATCCGGGCGATGGTCAAGGGGGCGCCGATCCGCACGGTGGCGCAGACCGCGACCATCGACGAGGACGAGACGCAGGCCAACGTGCTCGCCGCGGATCCGAACATCACCGGACCGGCCGATCTCGCGGGCCGTAGTGTCGCAGTCGCGTCGCTGAACGACCTCGCCTCCGTGGGCATCCGCGTCGCCGTAGCGCGCGAGGGCGGTGACCCCGACGAGGTGCAATTCGTGGAGATGCCCGGGCCGCAGCGCCTGCCCTCGCTTCTCGAGAATCGCGTGGACACGGCCATCTTCATCGGCGCCCCGGGCCTCATCGCGCTGCAGGACGAGCGGATCCACCAGGTGTTCCAGTACACGGAGGCGCTCCCGAGCGGCAGCCCGCTCGACGTCTACTTCTCGCAGGAGGGCTTCATCGAGGAGAACGAGGATGTGCTCGCGCGCTTCCGCTCCGCGATGACCGAGGCCGCGGCGTTCGCGAACGAGAACCCCGACGTGGTCCGCGAGTACACCCGCACGCTGCTCTCGGAGGTGCCGGATCAGCTTGGCGTCGTGGACGAGATGGAGCTCACGACGTACAGCACCGAGATCGACCCCGACGCCCTGATGGAGCTGCAGGACGCCCTCGTGCAGTACGGCGGTCTCGAGAAGACGATCCCGTCCGAGCAGTACTTCTCGTTCGAGAACGAGCGCTAGCGCGGAGCGCGGCACCATGATGAAGCGAGGAAGAGCAGTCGCCCTGGGGGCGGCCGGTATACTGGGGGCGCTGATCGCGTGGGAGCTCGTGGTGCGGCTCGGCGTCGTGGCGGCCGAGACGCTGCCGCCGGCATCGACGGTGATCGCGCGGCTCGTCTCGGAACTGAGACAGGCGGAGACCTGGATGGCGACGGGGACCACGCTGCTGCAGGCGCTCGTGAGCATCGCCATCTGCACGCTGGTCGCGGTTCCGCTGGGGATTCTGATCGGACGGGTGCCGGTCGCCGATCGCTACACGCGCTCGACGATCGACTTCCTCCGCGCCATGCCGGGTATCGCGCTGGTGCCGCTCTTCCTCCTCTTCATCGGCGCCACCAATGAGATGGTGGTGTTCCTCGCGCTGTTCGCGGCGATCTGGCCGCTGCTGATCCAGGTCATCGAGGGAGCGCGCTCGGTCGAGGGTCTCGCGCTGGACATGGCGCGCGGATATCGGCTGAGCCCCGCCCGGCAGTTCTTCCGCGTGGTGCTGCCCGCGACGACGCCGAGCATCGTGACGGGGCTCCGCCTGGCCATGATGGTCGCGCTCCTCGTCTCGATCGGCGCCGGGCTGCTGTCGGGGGCGCCGGGGTTGGGGCGGCTCATCGTGGTCGCCAACACCAACGGCGATGGACTCGGAGTGTTCGCGTTCGCGGTCTGGTCGGGCGTGCTCGGCATCGCCGTGCTCACCGCGCTCCGCTTTGTGGAGAACCATCTCCTCAGCTGGCACTACGCACGGGTGCAGATGGAAAGGGCGGCATGATGAGAAGGATCCTCGCATCCCCGGTGTTCTCGTACCTCGCGCTCCCGGTCGTGCTGATCGTCGCGGTCTCCGCGTTCGCGACGCTCTCGGGCAACATCTTCATCTCCTCCCCCGCCGAGATCTGGCAGCGCTTCGCCGCTTGGTGGCCGGAGGGCTGGCGCCGCGACCTGGTGCCGAGCCTGACGAATGTGGCCGTCGGGTTCGCTGCGGCTATCGTCGTCGGCGTGCTGGCGGGGCTCCTCCTCGGCACCTCGCGGGTGCTGCGGGAGCTCTGCAGTCCGCTCATCGACTTCATCCGTGCGATCCCTGACGCCGCGATCGTGCCGGTCTTGCTCCTCATCTTCGGGTTCGGGCCGGGGACGCGCATGCTCGTCGTGTTCCTGAGCTCGGTCTGGCCGATCCTCATCGGCACGATGGACGGTGCGCAGGCGATCGATCCGCGGCAGCGGGAGATGGCGCGGGCGTTCAGGGTGCCGCCGATGCGGCACTTCTTCAAGGTGATCCTGCCGGCGACCTGTCCGCAGATCCTCGCCGGCGTGAAGATCGGACTCGCGGTCTCGTTCATCGTCGTCATCATCAGCGAGATGTTCGGCTCGTCCGTGGGCCTCGGCCACTTCGTGATCGCCTCGCAGCGGCAGTTCGACATCGCAGGAGTCTGGGTCGGAACACTGGTCATCGCGACCATCGGCTACCTGCTCAACCTAACCTTCACACTGATCCAGCGGCGCATGCTGCACTGGCACGCATCGACGAGGAGCGCATCATGATCCCGGGACCATCCGACCTGAGCGAGGAGACCGACATGCCATCGATCGAGAGCACCGCGCCCGACGCGATCCTCGAGGCGATCAGCCTGACCAAGGCGTACGGCAGTGGGGACCGGGAGCGGACGATCCTCGCGGACGTGAACTTCGCCCTCGCGGAGCAGGAGTTCGTGTGCGTGGTCGGCCACTCGGGAACGGGCAAGACCACGCTGCTCCGATGCCTGACCGGCCTGCTGAGCCCCACGGGAGGCGAGGTCAGGTTCCGCGGTCAGCGCGTCTCCTCCCCGCCGGAGGGCCTCGCGATCGTCTTCCAGGACTACTCGCGGTCGCTACTGCCGTGGCTCACGGTCGAGCGCAACATCGGGCTTCCGCTCGAGGGCAAGGGCATCTCCCGCGCCGGCCAGGCCGAGCGGATCGCTCACGCGGTCGCCGCGGTGGGCCTTGCCGGCCACGAGCGCAAGCTGCCGCACGAGCTCTCGGGCGGGATGCAGCAGCGCGTGGCGATCGCGCGAGCCCTCGCTTACCAGCCCTCCGTGCTCGTGATGGACGAGCCGTTCGCGAGCGTCGACGCGCAGACCCGGGCCGAGCTCGAGGACCTCACGCTGCAGCTGCGCGAGGAGTACCGGACGTCCGTGCTGCTCGTCACGCACGATGTCGACGAGGCGGTCTATCTGAGCGATCGCGTGGTCGTGATCGGGGGAGCGCCCGCGAGTGTCGTGCGCGTCGAGGAGACGGAGCTCGGCCGCCGGCGCGACCAGATCGAGACGAAGATGCTTCCCCGATTCGCCGAGGTCCGCGCGGAGATCCTGCGTGAGATCCGCGAGCGATCGAACCGAACCACCCCGACGGAGCTGCTGCAGGTGGCTCTCGGGGATCAGCCGATAGAACGGAGCGCCCGTTGATGGAACCGCGAGTGAACGAGACCGATACACAGCCGCAGGAGGACTTCGCCCTGACGGACCCGACCTGGGCCTTTATGCTCCGGCTGCGCCGGATGACCCAGCTCTACACCGCGTCTTGGGTGCGCATCGTGTCGGCCGAGGTGACCTCCACCCAGTTCGGCGTGCTGAGCTTTCTCGACCGATTCCCCGGCGAGAGCCAGAAGGACATCGGCGCCCACCTGTCGATGGACAAGTCGAACACGACCGATGTGGTCAATCGCTTGACGCGGCGCGGGCACGTGCGCGTGCTGAAGGACGCGAACGATCAGCGGAGGAAGGTGCTCATGCTCACCTCGGAGGGGCGGCAGGTGCTCCACGAGCTGACGCCACTGGTGCACCGGCTGCGCGCGGAGGCGTTCCAGACGTTCTCGGCGGAGGATCGCGTCCTCTTCCTGGGCGGGATGGACCAGCTCATCGCGCGGCTGGAGCGGCTCGTGGAGGAGCAGGCATGAGCTCTGGGTGCGCCGGAGACCGGAGGCGTCTCGAGGGTCTGACCTACCGCGATCCCGACCGAGTCGCGGAGGGGCTGACGCTGATCGCGGGGAGCTGGGGTGGCCAGACCGTCCACCTCGTCGACGAGGAGGGAACGGAGGTGCACGAGTGGCGGCTGCCCTGGCCGCCCGGGCTCGGGCAGGACCTCACGGCCCGCGGTACGCTCATCGCGAACGGCAAGGTGCGGGATTTGCATCCGTTCCTCGACGGGCTCCCGTTCCAGGCCGGCGCGATCGCCGAGCTCTCCTGGGAGGGGGAGCTTCTCTGGGAGGTGCGCCATCCGGGACATCACCACGACGGCATCCTGCTCGCCAACGGCAACGTGATGCTGCTCGGGATCGCGCAGGTGCCCGAGGCGATCGCCGCGCGCGTGCAGGGCGGGATCGGGGACGATTCCGCGCCCATGTGGGCGGACACCCTCGTCGAGCTGACGACGGACGGCGATGTCGTGTGGGAGTGGATCGGCCACGAGCATCTCGATCCCGGCATCGACGTCATCGGGCCCGGAGCGATGGACCGGGCGGAGTGGACGCACGCCAACGGCATTGCCGAGCTTCCCGACGGCGACCTCCTCGTGAGCGCCCGTCAGATCTCGACGGTGCTCAGGATCTCGCGTAGCACGGGCGAGATCACACGGCGCTACGGCAGCGACTCTCTCGCGGGGCAGCACTCGCCGTGGCTCACGGAAGCCGGCACGCTGCTGGTATTCGACAACGGCTTCAACCGGCAGGACGGGTGGCCGCCCTACTCGCGGCTCGTCGAGTTCGACCTCGAGACCGGCGAGGAAGTGTGGGAGTACACCGATCCGGTGCGCTGGGAGATGTTCAGCGCTCTCCAGTCGTCGGCCCAGCGCCTCGAGAATGGCAACACCCTCGCGTGCGAGGGCCTCACCGGCCGGGTGCTCGAGGTCACCGCCTCGGGAGAGCCGGTCTGGGAGTACGTCAATCCCCATCGGGTGTCGCCCGCGGGGGAGACGAGCGGGCCCCGGTCCAACCGGATGTTCCGGGCGCGGAAGTACCCCCGCTCTCGCTTCGCGGGGCTGCGCGGCGGCGGCAGCGGCAGTGCGGGTCTCGGCGAAGGCGGCGGCGAATGAGGCTGATCATGCTGGGCACCGCAGGTGGCCCGCGGCCGGTCGCGAAGCGGTCGGCCCCCGCGCAGGCGATCGTGCACCGCGGCGAGGTGCACGTGGTCGACTGCGGCAACGGCGTCGCGCGCCAGATGGCGCTGGCCGGGATCCCGCGGAGGGATCTCACCGGCGTGTACATCACCCACCATCACGCCGACCACATGCTGGATCTCGGCGCGCTGCCGCTCATCGCCTGGACCGACGGCTGCGAGAACGAGATCGACGTCTACGGGCCGCCGGGGACGACGGGGATGGTCGAGGACTTCCTGAGCATGACGCGGCCCGAGATCGAGGCCCGGACCGCCACGACCGGACGGAGATCGTTCCCGGAGATGCTGCGGAACACCGACGTGCCGGACGCGCGGGTGATCCGCGACGCGAACGGCCTGCGGGTGTCGACCGGATTGGTCGACCATCCTCCGTTCGACGTCGCGCTCGGATACCGCTTCGACAGCGACGAGGGATCGGTGGTCTTCTCCGGGGACACCCGGTTCAGCCCCGGTCTGGTCGAGCTGGCGCGGGGGGCCGACGTGCTCGTGCACGAGGCGATCTTCCCCGAGGCGCTCGCGGCGCAGGTGGAGGGATCGAAGGCTGAGACGCTGATCCAGCACCTGACGAGCTGCCACACGACGGCGGCCGACGCCGGGAGGGCCGCCCGCGAGGCGGGGGTGGGGACGCTGGTGCTCTCTCATCTCGTGCCCGGATCGGACGTCGTGAGCGACGAGATGTGGCTCGAGGCCGCGGCCTCGAGCTTCGACGGGCGGATCATCGTGGCGCGGGATCTCCAGGAGATCGAACTGCGATGAGCGGTAGAGCCGAGCCGCCGAGAGGGGCAGCGGAGCACGGACAGGCGCGGCGGAATCGATCCGGATCGGTCGTGCGGGAAGAACAAGAGGAGAGCGCGATGACGAAGAACGAGATGCGCAGCGGGCTGGTGCCGGTGCCGGGAGCGGAGCTGTACTACGAGCTGCGGGGCGAGGGAGCGCCACTGCTCCTCATCCCCGGCGCGAGCGGCGACGCCGGCATGTACGAGCGGGCCGCGGAGGCGCTCGCGAGCGACTTCGCGGTGATCACCTACGACCGTCGGGGGAACTCCCGCAGCGCGGAGCGCGGGGGACTGGGCGCGACGAGCGTCGACGAGCACGGTGATGACGCCGCGGCGCTCATCGCCGCGGTTGGCCTGGGGGCGGCCTTCGTGTTCGGCAACAGCAGCGGCGCGACGATCGCGATGAACCTCTGCCTACGCCACCCGGAGGTGCTGCGGGTCGTGGTGGCCCACGAGCCGCCGAAGATCGGCACGCTGCCGAACCGCGACGAGTTCCTGCAGGGGTTGAAGGATCGCATGGAGGCGGCGGTGGCGCGGGGCGGATACGAGGAGGCGGTGGAGGACTTCCACGGCTGGCTCGTCGGAGACGACAGCGGCACGCCCGCTCCCGAGGGCCTGCGTGAGCGCGTGCGGGGCAACGGAGAGCAGTGGGTGCGGCACGAGCTCGGCGTGCTCGACCGCTACGACGCGCCGCAGGAGCTCATCGAGGCCCGCAGCACGCCCCTGCTCTTCGGGGTCGGCACTACCGGGGGCACCGAGGAGCACACGGGGCTCCTCGGCACCTATCGCGGCAGCCTCGCCGCACTCGCCGAGCAGTACGGCACCGAGCTGCTCGAGTTCACCGGCGCCCACGTGCCCTACGAGTCGCTCCCCGAGCAGTTCGGTGTCGAGCTCCGGGCCGCGCTCGTGCGGTTCGCATAGGGCGCCACTCGCCGGCACCCCGGCGCCATCGCACGACCGAAAGGAGACGATCTTGGACGAGAGCCACATCACCAGCCACGCTGAGGTGGAGAACACCATGCAGCCCGAGGGCACCCCGGAGCTGAGGGAGCTCTACCGCGGCTTCGAGGAGCAGCACCTCATCCCGCTCTGGACGCAGCTCGACGACCTCATGCCCGTGACCCCTGCACCGAAGGCCGTGCCCTGGCTCTGGCGCTGGGATCGGCTGCGGCCGCTGGCCGAGCGAGCGGGAGACCTGATCCCGGTGGGCCGCGGCGGCGAACGGCGCGCGATCGGGCTGGCCAATCCCGGCCTCGGGGGCCGGGCCTATATCTCGACTACGCTCTGGGCGGCGATCCAGCAGCTCGGTCCGCGCGAGACGGCGCCCGAGCACCGGCACTCGCAGAATGCCTTTCGCTTCGTCACCTCCGGATCCGGAGTATGGACCGTCGTCAATGGCGACCCCGTGCGGATGAGTCGCGGCGACTTCCTCCTCACACCCGGTTGGAACTTCCACGGGCACCATAACGAAACCGAGGAGTCCATGACCTGGATCGACGGACTCGACATCCCGTTCGCGCAGCAGATGGACACGGGCTTCTTCGAGTTCGGCGCCGAGCGGGTGACGGACTACGCGACGCCGGACTTCTCCCGTGGCGAGCGCCTGTGGTGCCACCCCGGCATGCGCCCCCTCTCCGGACTGCAGAACACGGTGTCGAGCCCCATCGGCGCTTATCGCTGGGAGCACACCGACGCGGCGCTCACCGATCAGTTGCTGCTCGAGGACGAGGGCCACCCGGCGACGGTCGAACCCGGGCACGCGGCGATCCGCTTCGTCAACCCGACCACCGGCGGCGACGTCATGCCGACGATCCGGGCGCAGTTCCACCGCTTCCGGCCCGGCGCCGAATCCGCGCCGCGCCGCGAGGTGGGGTCGAACGTGTTCCAGATCTTCGAGGGCGAGGGCGTGATCCGACTCGACGGCGTCGAGCACCGTGTGGGCCACGGGGACATCTTCGTCGCACCCAGCTGGTGCCGGTACTCGATCCACGCCGAGACGGCGCTCGACGTCTTCCACTTCAGCGACACGCCCATCTTCGAGGGACTCGGCCTCTACCGGCTCCAGATCGAGGGAGAAGACCGATGAAGCTCGCCACGATTCGCATCAACGGAACCACCCGCGCCGCCCGCGTCGACGGCGCACTCGCCACCGTGATCGAGGAATTCGCTGACGTCGGTGCGATCCT